>JAUWZM010000032.1 GCA_030615365.1 Candidatus Aerophobota bacterium
ATTTCCTTGCCCCGATATTAAGCTCTATTGACTACCAAGACCTTATTTTCAAAAAACAATTACAAGAAAAATTCCACTTTTTACCTTACCAAATTCTTTGCATTTATTTTTCATATTCATCATAAAACTTTTGACAGTACCAGTATCTTTTTATTTTACAGGTGATTGAAGATACGTGGTTACCTGTTCCTTGATAATTATTGAAGTTAAATCTAAATTTCCAATTAATCCCTTCCCCTGGATTACCAGGTTATCTTTTTTTATAGTTACGTTCTTGTCTGTAAAAAATTTTTCCTCTTTAGCCACCCATCTTAACTCAGAAGTGGTGAGCTGAGCTCCATCAAGATAAGAAATAACCTTAACCTTACCTTTAAGCTCTAAATCGGAGGTTGCATTATCCATTACGACTTGATTAGCCTCCCCTTCAGAAGCCGGTTTGCCCTTTTCAAAGAGCCGTACCTTTGCATTTTTTAAAACTATCTTTTGAGGAAAATAAACTGCAGAATCAGCCTCGAGCTCCCAGCTTTTCCTTCCCAGATTATCCCATTCTACAAAGCTTACTCCTTGAGCCTCCATCAATGGACGAATTTGAGGAGATTTCTGAAAGGGATTCTCAATTTCCTCTCTTTCACAACCCACTAAAAGAAAAGATAAAACTGCAACTGATAGTACAATGATTAATTTACCTTTCACTATTTTCATTTAATAGCCTCTGAGCAGTCTTCCACTTTTTTCTCACTATTCCAGGAAACTCTCCCTTCGATCTGATACATTCCCTAAGAAAAGTAATGGTTTTCTCATCAGAAGGGTATCCTGAGCCTAAGGGTCCATATCTTCTTGACAATTCTCTTATTTTTTCATCCCTGGCTATCTTAGCTAAAATAGAAGCTGCAGAGACCGCTGGATAAGTAACATCGGCAAAATTTTCCACTACTAACTCTACGTCTTTAGTAATAAGGAGGTCTTCGATTTTTTCCTTATAATTCGCACACCAACGAGTGGGAGCATCTATGAATACCCTATCAGGAGAAAATCTATCTATCAGTTTCACTGTAGCTTTCAACTCCAGATAATTAATTATATAGTGGTCTATAACCTCAGGAGAAAGATAAATTAGCTGATATTCCTCGGATATAGATTCAATTATCTTTTTTAGTTTCTGGCGTTTTTGAGGAGAAAGTAGTTTTGAATCCTTCACCCCCCCTCTCACAAGCTCCGGGAGAAGCTCTTCCTTTATCACAAGTCCACAGACAACTAAAGGTCCAATAACCGGACCTCTACCAGCCTCATCAATTCCCATAATTCTCATAATCATTCACCTGAATTATTCTTGAAGCTTGCCGAATCTAACTTTACACAGATCCACATTTCTTAGATCTTAGGTTATTTTACTTTAAAGCTATTCTCCTGTCAATTTTATACTTACCGGGAGAAACTAAATTCCCAGAAATTATTTAAAACTAAACTCAAAACCCGAATGAATTTGACTTATACCCTGTTTTAATATATACTTCGAACAAGAGGATCAAGGGTTAGAGAAAAATATAGGCAATTAAATAGACAAAATCTTATGTATAGACCAGAAAGCTTAATAATAGACAACAGCAAGTTAAAGCTTTTTGAAGAACTAAATAAAATTTTGCAAGATGAAAAAGCCCTCTCTATTGCCAGTGCGTATTTTAATATTTCCGGTTTTCAACTTATTGAAGATTCCATAAGTGCTGTAAAGGAATTAAAGTTGCTTATCGGAAAATCTCCTGAAAAATCCGCTAAGAAACCTGATATTTTTATCCCTGAAGTCGAATATAAAAAAAGTTTCCGTCAGGATTTGGAAGAGGAAGATTTTGAAAGAGACAAAAAAGAAACAGTAAATAAACTGCTTAATCTGTTGAAAAATCCTGCTGTAGAGGTGAGGCTCTATAATAAAGGCTTTCTTCATGGCAAAGTCTATATATTCGATAAATTAGCCATTGTAGGCTCCAGTAATTTTACTTATTCGGGATTTACGTCCAACACAGAACTCAACGCAGTATTAGACGAAGCTCATAGTCGGTACATCAAAAAAGAATGGTTTGAAAAATTCTGGCAACAAGCAAAAGATTTCAAAGAAGATCTCATAAAAATTCTTGACGAATCGAAGTTTGGCACTAAAGAGTATGTGCCCTACCACATCTTCATAAAATCCTTGTATGAACTGCAAAAAGAAGACATATTATTTGATTACGAGACTCCAAGCACCCTACCTGCGAGTGAAGTTGATTTAGCCAACTTTCAAGAAGATGCTGTTAAGCGAATTTATTCAAGGCTCAAAACTTATAATGGAGTCTTAATCGCGGATTCTGTCGGACTTGGTAAAACCTGGATTGCCAAGAAAATCATAGAGGATTTTGGTTTTTACAGACGGAAGAGATTTATCATTATATGTCCGGCAAGTATAGATGAGCTATTGTGGAGACCAGCTTTAAAGGATATCGGCGTTTCCGAGAATATTGTTCATCAAGAAGGGCTTGGTCGCGAGGATTTTGACTTCAAGCAGCTTCAAAGCAAGCTAAATTTTAAACTTGAAGATATTGCTCTCATTGTGATTGATGAGTCTCATAACTTCAGAAATCCATTTTCCAATCGATATGAAACTCTGTTCACCCTTATTGAAAAAGCGAGTAAAAAATCTAAGCCCAAAATACTTCTTCTTACCGCGACTCCAATGAATAACACTCATTGGGACCTATATTTTCAACTAATGCTCTTATTCCAGAATAACAAAAGAGTCTTTCTAAAAGAAGGTATATTTGACCTGGAAGATCAGTTCAAAAGAGCTGATAGAGGTGATATTTCTCAACTTGCCGATATCCTGCAAATAATATCTATTCGCAGAACAAGACAATACATAGAGAGTAACTATCCTGAGGCAAAATACAAAGATGAAAGTGCTAACTGGGTAAAGATTAAATTTCCTGAAAGAAAACTTTATGAGATAAACTACAGTCTCGATGACACTTATCAGGGTCTTTATTTCCGGATAACTGAAAAAATCGAGTAAGAGTTAACTCTTGCCTACTATAAACTTGAGGAATATCGGATAGTAGGAAAAAAGGACGAGATGGAACTGGGAAGGATGAAAGCCCTGGGTGGAATCTTACAGACTATTCTTTTAAAGCGCTTAGAAAGTAGCGTAGAGGCATTCAGAAAAAGCATACAAACACAAATAGACTTTCTTAATATTTTTAGGGATTTCCTTAAAGAAGGAAGGATTTTACGAAAGAAATTCTACTATAAGTATATAAATTATCTTCAGGAGGGATCGGAAGATAAAGAAGATCTTGCCGTAAAGATTAGAGAAAATCTTGAGGGCATTAATTTGAATGATTACGATATGGATAAATTTAATGGGGACTTAGTCAAAGATATAAGAATTTTTGAGGAGATAAAGACATTTGTTGAACCCATTGACAAAAATAGGGACGCAAAATTAAAAGAGTTGAAGGGAAGGTTAATAGAGCTTAAAAAAGAGAAAATCCTTCTTTTTTCCTTCTATGCCGATACCATTGATTACGTTTATGAAGCTCTTGCCGAAGACGAGAACTTTTGCCATAATTTCGGTAAAAAAATAGAAAAAATAACTGGTAGTTTTTCAACTTCTAAAAGAAGGGAGACTATAAATAATTTTCTTAACTCAGATACAGACCTACTCCTTTCTACGGATATTCTCTCAGAAGGCCAAAACCTTCAAAAAGCAAGAATAGTTATAAATTATGACCTGCACTGGAACCCTGTCAGGATGATCCAAAGAGCAGGAAGAATAGACAGGATTGGTTCACCCTTCGATGAGATTTGCATTTATAATTTCTATCCAGAAAAAGAACTGGAGAGTCTTTTGAGATTAGTCAAAATCTTAGAAGGAAAGATAGAAATGATTAATAAAGAAGTGGGGCTGGATGCCTATATTCTTGGAGAAAAGATCAATCCTAAAGTTTTTGGTATTATCAGAGATCTTAAAGGAACGAAAGAAGAAAAAGAAAAAGTATTAAAAGACTTGGAGGAAGAGCAATTTGGTGGAGGGGAGCTTTTCTGGCAACCTCTTAAAGATTTTGGATTGGAAAAACTTAAGGAATTCTGTGAATCCTTGCCCTACGGTATTCAAAGTGGGTTGAAAAGAGGATTTAGAGGCATCTTCTTTTATTACAAATATGGAGAAGATTATCATCTCTGGTATTTGTATGATGTTGCCAACGATGAGTTCATAACTAACAAGACAGAAATATTGAATTTTATCTCTTGCAAAGAGAATGAGCCACGGGTGATTCCCGAAGATATAGATGTTTTTGAAATTCATCATCGGATAAGAGAAAAAATTAAAGAATTTTTTTCTGAAGGTTTGACAGCTACTCAAGTTCTTGTAGTTCAAGGAAAAATGGAAAAATTTTTAAGAGATATGAGGGATGAACTTGATTTTATCAAAGCTAATTACCTTGATGAGAATGACCCTTTAGAAGAAAAAATTAACCAGATTATAAATAGTCTTGGTAGTATATCCTTTACTAAAAGAAGAAAACGCACTTTAACAAGGATGTGGCGAAATTATACAAACTCAGGTAACTGGCATCTTATGGTTGCTAATCTCAGTAAATTTTTAGAAGGAAAACTTACTAATAATGAACCTCAGGAAACTTTCGAGTTTAATGAACAAAAATTAAGGCTTATCTGTGTAGATTTTATTTCATGAAAGAGACAAGAATGGAACAGATTAAACAATTTATCGAAAATCACATCCCTAAAATGGATAGCCCGGAGAAGGTATATCAACTTCTCAAAGGTTTAGGTTACAAAACTTTGGACCCTAAATTTAAAGCAAAGGAAGTTTTTGAGCTACGAGATAAGGACAGAGAAGCTGTAAAAAAAATTTATACCATTGCTAACTATGAGGGAAGATTCCAGATCTTTTTAGTTGAATTGAAAACTTTTTCAGCTACAATTACAAGAAATCTTTCTTCGTATTTTGAAAAAAAAACTCAGTATCCCTTCCTTATATTTACCGCTGATTATCAAAACTATACCTTTGTTTTGATAAAAAAAATCCGAGAAGATGTAGGAGTGTGGAAACGCAAACTAATAAAGCTTAATCTTGACAGGGAAAATACCTTCTATACGGATAAATGGATATTATCGGAAATCGCTCTAAAAGATGGGATAGATGATCCACTAAAGATATATGCTCTTTTTAATGAATCCTTCCAGGTCCAGAAAGTAACTAAGAAATTCTTCATTGAATATAAACAATGCTTTGATTTTCTTGCTGAATCTCTAAAGAAGAATAATAAAGGGGTAGCTTCATTTTATGATAAGAAAAAGCTTTACACATTTGCTCAGAAGTTTTTGGGAAGACTTATGTTTCTCTACTTCCTCCAGAAAAAAGGTTGGCTGGCAAATGATAAGAAGTTTATTGACAAATGGTTTGAAAAAGCAAAGATACGAGGAAATACTTTCTATCACTCCGTTTTAGAACCTTTATTCTTTGAAATTCTTAATAAAAAGCGAGAAAATGACGAATCTCTCTTTGGAAAAATCCCCTTTCTTAATGGTGGACTTTTCGAGAAAGACTATAAAGATTTTATCCACATTCCTAATTTCACCATTGAAACAATCCTTAAATTTCTGAACTCTTATAATTTTACTATTTCTGAAGAACTTCCTTTGGAGGTAGAGGTAGCTGTGAACCCGGAAATGTTGGGAAGAATCTTTGAGAGCATGCTTCCAGAGCACGAGCGAGGCGAAAAGGGAACTTTTTACACACCACGCTCCATTGTCCATTATATGTGCCGGGAAAGTCTTAAAGAATACCTCAGCTCTTCTACCTCTGTCCCCAGATACAAAATTCTTAAGCTCATAGAAAAGAAAAAAACAAAGGAACTTTCTTTCTCTGAAACAAAAAGCTTGTATAATGCATTAAAAACAGTGAAAATCCTTGACCCGGCTGTGGGCTCAGGAGCATTCCTTGTCGGAATGATGCGAGAGATAATTCGGCTTAGAAAACCCCTGGGTGAGAAATTAGGAATAAAACTTACCTCTGCTCAACTTAAGAGGGAAATTATAAAGTCAAATCTTTATGGCATAGACATAGAAACAGAAGCCATTGAAATTGCTAAGTTGAGGCTTTGGTTATCTTTGGTTGTGGATGAAGAGCTTAAAAATATAGAGCCACTACCAAACCTTGATTGTAAGCTTGCAGTAGGCAACAGTCTCATAGAGAGTCTTCAAGGAAAAAAATTACTGAAAAAAGAAGGATATCAACAATTTTTTACAGAAGATGAAAGTATGGGGTTAATAAGAGAATCTAAAAACTTGAAAGATAGATACGCAGGAGAGACAAATTCAGATGAGGAAAGTAATCTTTATAAGAGAATAGAAAATATAGAATGGGGACTAATTAAAAAGGGACTCAGCCAGGAGACAGAGCTAAAAACAAAACAGGCAATTGGAATAGGTGCAAAATACAGCCGAGCAGGCTTGCAGATTCCAGCTTCTGAAAAAAAGAGGATGAATAAATTAGTGGAAGAGGCAACAAAGGCAAACAATTTTTTTGAAGAGATTAAAAGAACAGGCACAAAGCCATTTTTCCTGCCTCAAATTCATTTCATTGAAGTTTTTGTTGAAAAAGGCGGTTTTGATATTGTCATCGCTAATCCTCCTTATGTCAGAACCCAGAAACTTTCTGATCTATTTTATAGGGATGATTTAAGACTGCACTATGGATATATTGACGATTTATATGTTCACTTCACTTTTAGGGCTTTTGAGCTCACTCGTCCTAAAGGAATTGTAACTTTTATCACTTCTGATACCTACCTTACCCTTACCATGAAAGAAAGAATGCGCAAACTCCTTCAAAGTAATCGTATTCAAAGGTTAATTCTTACCCCAAAAGCTTTTGAGGCAACAGTTAATACTGCTATTTATATTGCGCAGAAAGATTATCTTGAGGATTATAATTTCACCTTTGTTGATGCCAGAGAAATTGCTGAAGATAAGAATGAGAACTGGGAAGATAAACTTTTAGTTTTTGAAGAATTAAAAGAAATAGAAAGCTATGATACTCAAATTCCAGTACAATTAGAAAACTCTAAGACGGGGAAAAGAGAAATTGAAGTTTCCTATAATAGATATGCTGACGTGGAGCAGTATCGCGTCCCTGTTTCATTATATAAAAATGCAGTCAAGGATGTCTTCTTCTCTCCCACCCGCAGAAATCTGAAAGTCTACAAAAAATTTATGCCCAAAATATCCGAGCTTTATGAGAAATGGTGGGATAAGATAAAAACAAGTAAGGAAATACAGAAAAACAAAGGAAAAATTGAAGGCCACCTTAAAACATTGAAACCTGGCGATATGACATTATTGGGATTAGCAACTGAGGGTGGCCAGGGTTTAGCAACGGCCGACAATGGCCGATTCCTTGCCATTCTTGAGGAAACAGATGGGGCAAGGAAAATTGAGAAAAGATTGGAAGAGCTTGAAAGAAAGTGGAAAAAGAGAAATCCGGATATTTACGAAACATACCGGAAGCTTCTTTTTTCATCCGAGCTTTTCAGTTCCAAGGGTACCATTCTGGATAATTTAAGGAAAAGATTTGAGGCACGACTCGGCCTTCCCAGGGGTTTCATTTACAAGATAATCAAAAAAGAAGATGTTTTCGATGTTGCCTCTTACCTTGAAAGCCTTGACCCAGGTATTCGGGAGATTATGCGACAAATCATTATCTTTGCCGGTATTCCCGAATCAGAGACAGATGTCAAAAACCTCTGGAAACTACCCAAATTACCATTAGACTTGAAGAAATTGGATAGGGATTTAAAGGATGGGATAGAGAATGAATATAGGAAACTGAAGACTGTGGGTAAATGGATAGCATTTACCAGAGGAGGAGAGGCTGAACATGTATTCTGGTCTTCATCAGATAGATTCATTGACTGGTCGAGAAATAGCGTTAGAGAACTCAGTACATCGCCGAAGGCTAGATGGCAAGGATATGAACATTTCTTGCAAGAAGGTATCACTTACATTGACGTTGGTGGGTCAACAATAAAAGCAAGAGTTTTGCCTGCCTCAATATACGATCATACTGCTCACTCCTTTTTTCCCGATGAAAAAGATATTTCGCCAAAATATCTTTTGGGAATACTGAATACTGATTTCGCTTCCTACTTTGCAAATGAATACTTGAACCATACCATGCATTTTGAGCTAAATGATATCAGATTATTCCCCATCGTCATTCCCACCGAGTCCCAACGGGAAGAAATACAAATTCTCGTTGACCAAGCAATCCAGATTCAAAAAATGCGCTACACTACAAGAGATAAAGAGGAAAAAACTAACCTTTGGGAAAACTTACAGAGGGTCCAGAAAGAGATTGACAATAAAGTTGAAGAAATTTATGGAATAAAGTAGTATGGACATTGATAAATTTAAACCATATCTCTTCGATTTGTCAGAAAATCGTAATAATTTTAAGGATTTTTTAAAAGAATTGGAGACAGCAAATTGCGTTGTTCTTGTCGGCGCAGGTTTGTCCACTCCGCTTAAAATTCCCGATTGGGAAAAATTAACCCAAAATTTATCGGAATTTTCTAAACTTACTTATTCAAAAGAATATATTAAAGCAAATCCTGCCGAATGGTCGGATATCGCAGAAGAAGCAAAAAGCTACTGGCGGAAGAAAGATGAACAATTAAAGAAGTATTATGAATT
This sequence comes from Candidatus Aerophobota bacterium, assembly GCA_030615365.1. The sequence goes on from JAUWZM010000032.1 coordinate 8,746, forward strand.
TTTAAAAGATGCGTTCACGCCAAGACAAGAGCCGTATCGTAGTATACATACAGTGTTATTGCAAGTAAACTTTCTTTCCTATTTAACAACAAATTTTGATAATATTCTTGATAAAGCTGCCGAGAGCATAGATAATGGGAAAATAATAAATGGTATTCAAGTTTTTCCAAATATTGACGCGACCTTTTTAAGAGGTAGGAAGATTTTTTATCTACATGGTAAAATAGAGAACCAAGATATAGTACTTACTAAAAGTGAGTATGAAAAAGCTTATAAATATGAACGTTTGAAAAATGTATTATGGAATGCTTATTTTAGTATGAGCATAGTTATGATAGGACATAGCTTAAGAGATATATACATTCAAAAATTACTTGAAAATTTTAAAGAACAATTAAACAAAATGCAGAATCAAGAACAACAATGGAAAGAAAATATTAATAAACATAAACATTTTATCTTTGTGGGTGTAGATCTGATAACGAATGAGGAAAAAATGAAAGAAGAAAATTCACGATATGAGGGATTCAATATTTATCCCATACGGTATCTGCTTCCACAACATCTATTTGGTTCAAACGATAAAGATGATCATATAAACTTATTCCATATTTTAGAAGAATTACCTAAATATGAAGGGAAAATAAAATATGAAGATTAATTTCTATGGTGTTGCCGAGAAAATAGATTTAATTATTAAAAAAGAAAAGCCTGAGTTAGAAGAACAAAACAAAATTCTGGGATTGCTAAAAACCGAGTCCTACGCAAATTACTTTTTCAAAAAAGTAGAAAAGCCATTCTGGTTCAAGATACTTTTACGGAAGGGATTTTTTGATTCTTCTCCTGAACCAATCCAAGGAAAAGACAAAGAGAGCTATGTAATACCCTTTTGGGCACCACTGCAATACTTGGAAAAGATTTCTAAATATCCAGAATTTTCTGATGAGTTAATCAATATTATGCAAAGAATTACTAAAGATAAAGTAGATAACTATCTTACCTACTATGTCTTTACTAAGATGAGCGTCAATTTCCCGTCAGCGAAATCAGCAAAAGTTGTTCCATTGGTAAAAAGTTGGCTAATAAACAGCAGATTTAATAATTCAGTGATATCTGCTGAACTGATAAAACTGCTAAAGTATTTATTAGAAAATAATCAAATTGATGCTGCATTAGAGCTAATTGAAATTGTAACCGAGACGAAAGAAGAAAAACAAAAGGTATTTGAATTTAATAAAGCGGAAGCTATTGTTGATATCTATTGGCTTAAGAAACTAATTAGAGAAAATATTAATCTAATAATAGAGAAATGTCCTAAAAAGGCGATTGGTATTGTCTGTCAAAATCTTGTCAAAGCAATAGAAATTGAACATAAAAACACAAATAATGGAATTTATAGAGATGGATCTTATATATGGAGACCGGCTATAGAGGAACATACGCAAAATTCCAGCTCTCTCGACATAAAAGAAATCTTAGTTATCTCTATTCGGGATATTTTAGTGAGTACGATAAAGAAAGGCAATAAAGCCGAGAATATTACAAAAGATTTCATGAGCCATAAAATGCCTATTTTTAGAAGACTTGCCATCTTTATTTTTACAGAATTTACGGGGAAATTTAAAGATATAATAGAAAATGAATTCTTAAAAGACAAAAAGATATTCAGTGACAGATCTGTTCATCACGAACTATACCAATTTATTAAGATGCAATTTAGAAATCTAAGTAAGGATTCGCAAAAGTTTATCTTGAATAGTATTAAGAAAGGACCTGAAAGTATTCGCCCTGGTATAAAGGATGAAAAAAGGGAAAGGCGCATAAAAATTTGGAAACAAAGATGGCTTACAGCCTTAGAGGGACAAGGTGTAAAAGATGCTGAGGATTTTCTGAGAAATCTAAGAAAGGAAACTGGAGTAAAAAAAATTGAACATCCTGACTTCTTATTTTACAGTGAAACCTATTGGGATAAAGAAAGCGGGGTTAATGTAAAAGAAATTTTGAAAAAGGATAACAAAGAAATAGCAAAATATCTAAAAAATTTCAAAGAAACTGGACGTTTTCGTGATCCTACTATAGAGGGATTGGGAGGATTTATTAGTGCAACTGTGGGAAAGAATCCTTCCAGATTTGAAAATAATTTGGATCCTTTTCTTGATGTTCCCTTTTATTTTCTTAATGAAATAATATGGGCATTTGAGAAATTATGGAATGAAAATAAAGAGATAAACTGGGAAAAAATTCTTGGATTCTGCAAAAGGCTTGTAAAAGATGATAATTTCTGGAAAGAGGAAAGGGATGGGAAAAGATTTTGGCTGACCGGGACAATCTCCAATTTAATAGAATCAGGAACCAAGAAAGATGAACATGCGTTCGATGAAAAGTACCTATCAATAGCACGAGAGATACTCATTGAAATTGCAAGAAAAGAGACGGATTCCTCAAATGATCTATCAGACCCGGTAACTGCTGCTTTAAATTCAGCTAAAGGGAAAACTCTATCCAGTTTGCTTAACTATGCTTTAAGATATGCCCGGACAAAATACAAAGATAAAGAGAAGACGCCCTTAAAAAAGTGGGAAAAAGAAGTTGAAGAGTTATTCACAGAAAGACTGGATAAAAACATTGATAAAAGTTTAGAGGTCCATACTATCATAGGGCAATATCTTCCACAATTCTTATATTTAGATAGAGATTGGGTAACGGGACATCTAAGAGACATTTTCCCTGAAAAAAAGGAATATCAAAAATATTGGGAGGCTGCCTTTGCGGGTTATCTATTCAACAATATGGTGCATGGAGATATTTACGAAATACTAAGAAATGAATACGAGAGAGCAATAAAAACTGAATTTAGGGATTCCAATGCTCAGAGAAGATTAGCCAAGCATTTGTGTGTCGCTTATTTATGGGGAAAAGAGAGATTGGATGCTCAAGATAGTTTAATTAAGTTTTATTTAGATAACGCAAATTCTGCTCAGATGCAAGAAAGTATAGGTTTTTTATGGGGATTATACAAGGATAAACAATTTATCCCTGGACACAGAGAAAAAGTCTTGAACTTCTGGAAGTATAGATATAGGAAAGTTATAAAAAAAACCAATGTAGAAGAGTATAAAAAGGAGATTTCCGATTACATAAAGTTGTGCGTTTTTGTTGATGAAATAAATGATGAAATTTACGAGATATTAAAGTTCTCGATCAAATATGCAGCAGAGGCTGATTATAATATCACCGAAGCAATTGAATTTTTTAAGAGGAATTCCGCCAAGTATCCAAAGCAAATCGCTGAATTATTTAGTATTATGATTGATAATTGCCAAGTAATGACGGGTTACGAAAAGGAAGACATAAGAGAAATTTTTGTAAATCTCTATGAAGCAAAAGATCCGGAAATTAAAAAACTCGCTGATAGGATAATTAATAAATATGGAGAAAAGGGAATAGAAGATTTTAGAGATTTATACGAAAAATACAAGAACTAGGTAAGTTTCAATATACTATTTCCAGTTAACAACTTGCCCTTGAGTTTCAAGTTCCTTTTCAACAAGAGATAGAGTCCCTTCCTTCAAAAATTGTTTTAAATCCATCCGTGATGCACTTAGAAATTCTTCCTTTGATTGGAATTTATCTAATATTTGAGAGATAACTAAACGAGCAATAGAAATAGAAATTTTCTTTTCTAATTGAAGTGAATGCAATAGTTTCACTAAATCTATCTTAAGTTCTTTCTTTAAAATTTGTAAATCTTTCTTTACCATTTTTTGAGTATCTTGTGGTTTAAAATGTTGAAAGGCTGGCTCATTAAGCCAGTTAATGTTTTTTGTTCCTAAATTTAAGTATCGAGCTATTCCACTAGTAATTCGTAGTTTTCTAAGAATATCCCAATCTTTTCTTGTAAGTTTATCAAAAGCAATTTCTTCTCGCCAACGATGGAGAGAATATTTTCGTTTTCCTTCATTATCTATGGGAATACTTGTTTCGGTGTGTCTATATATTGTATAAAAAATCCATGATTCGAAGTAATGTATAGCTGAATAAAAAGTAGCTGTTATTCCCCAATCATGGTAAGGAGGACTAAAGGCAAGTTTATTAGCAGCTTTTTCGTTATGCTCTGCCTGCAAAATATGAATTAAACAATCTGCCATAATTTCTTCTTTTGTCTTGAAAAGATGCACCGAGCTTCTGGATGCACAGTATCCTCTTTTTCTACAACTCCCACTGGCAGATAAAAAAACGTAAAAGTTAAAGACGAAAACTCTTTATGAATATCATATTCTGTATCTAACAGGTTATCTATCAATTCATCATCATATTCATCAATGCTAAGTAAAATCTGGATTTGTATTTCAGCACGATATTTCTGTACATATATAGACTTAACTTTCTCATATTTACTATACTCTCGTACTATAATAAGTAGAGATGATTCCTCAAAATATACGGTTCCTTCTTTTTCTTCAACTATTTTCTCAAACTCTACTTCAGGCTCAATTAAACCCCAATAAATTTTTGCAAGATCCAACACATTTTTTACATCCCATATTTGATTTTCCTCAAATTCAGTTATTATAATTTGGGACTGTAGATTTGTAATAATGTCTATATATTCTCTAATGTTCAAAGATGCTGGAATCTTATTATTTTTAATAACATCATCCCCCAACTCTGTTCCCATTTCTCGTTCCTGCATTGGGAGAAGATAACTCAAATATCTTATATCAAAAAGATCAAAAACGGGGAGTATCCCATCAGTAAAAGTTCCTACTCTGGAAACGTAATCTGATTCTCTTGACGATACTAACGCATCAGAATCTTCAACTTCCCCAACTATTGCACCCATATTTTATGCTCCTTTATTCTTGAAAGTGCCTATTCATCGTTTCTTTTATGGATTTACTACTCTCATTGAGAAATTGAGTTAGCAATTTAGTATCAACTTTATATTTTTCATCAGCAACTGTGTTAATATCTATTAGTACAGTTAAAAAATTATTTGGAGTTGGATCAGAAATTCTTCGGGCAGATTTAATTCTTACCCACTTATTTACTTTACAACCAATAATATTCTCTTTAATTAAGTAGTGAAGCTCTAATTTATATGGATTCTCAAAGGGAGTATCTTTCCTGAGATAATTTGATGTGATATATTCAGATCCACTTTTTCCCAATTCTACAATCCATTGAGTTATCATTGCCGTTCTTGAAAATTGGCAGTGAGTCTCTTCTGTAAAACATTTAGATATTGTTATGAATCTTTCATAAAGCCCATCAATAGGAAACTCAACAGCAGAATCTTTAGGAAGAAAATTGCAAAAGAAATCTACTCGCTTGCCAGATATTTGCAATACATATTGTTCATCTTTTGATTTCAAAATAATCCTGGGGATTTCTAATGGTTCCTCTTCAGGCATAGGAAGTATCACCTGATCCCCATTAAATAATGTTCGAAGTTCTTTATTTATTTTGACCATCAGTTTCGCCTTATCCGAAATTATAATCCCAGGGCTAAATAGTACTAATCGGATTTGCTTAATTTGCAATAACATTTTTTCCTTCCCTTCCCAATCCTCTATAACGTCAAATATTTCCAATATTCTCTTTTGAATATTAGATATTTTTTCTATGTATATAGAATACTATTAACAAAAAATTTGTCAAAAACTTATAGTGTAAGCTCCGGGAGAAACTCCTCCTTTACCACAAGCCCACAGATAACTAAAGGTCCAATAACCGGACCTCTACCAGCCTCATCAATTCCCATAATTCTCATACTCGTTCACCTGAATTATTCTTGAAGCTTGCCTTAGTGCGTAGCAACTAATATTTATCCCCACGGGTAGCCCGGCAATATGAGTAGGAAAATACTCTATATTCACCCCCAAACAGGTATGATTGCCTCCAAATCCCTGGGGTCCTATTCCTAATTTGTTAATTTCACCAAATAGTTCTTCCTCTAATTTAGCGTATTGGGGATGGGAATTTTTTGAATTTATTGAACGAAGAAGCGCCTTTTTAGCTAACTCTGCACAAATTTGCATTGTCCCTCCAATACCAACCCCAACTATAATGGGAGGACAGGGATTTGCTCCTGCAGCTTTTACTGCGCGAAGAACGAACTTCTCTACTCCTTCCCTGCCATCTCCTGGGTTGAGCATAACTGCTCTGCTCATATTCTCCGAACCAAAACCCTTAGGAAAAACAACTATCCTTATTTTTCCTTCAAGTGAATGGTTAAAATGAAAATGGATTAACGCAGGAGCATTGGTTCCTGTATTTTTTCTCAGAAAAAGGGGATCATCTACAATAGATTTTCTTAGATACCCTTTCCTGTAACCATCAATTACTCCTTTATTTACAGCCTCCTTTAATATGCTTCCTTCAATTCTTACTCTCCTGCCTATCTCTAAAAAAACCTCAGCCATTCCTGTATCCTGGCAAGTAGGAATCCTCTCTTCTCGAGCAATTTTTATATTTTCTATTATTTTACTTAAGGTTTTTTTGGCCAGACTCTCTTTTTCCTCTTCTTTGATTTTCAATAAAGCCTCGAATACATCCTCTCTCACTCCATAATTACTCTGTATACACAAATCAGCTACAACTTCAGTTATCTTTTCTTCTATCGTTTGCTTCATTTTCCTTACTAAGGATATTTTACTGTAAAGCTATATTCCTGTCAATTTATACGCTTTGGCTTCAAGGGGAAAAAGTGCGAAGACGGAAAAATTAAACATCTTTTATCTTGGAAAAGAATTACAGAATTATCCCCTTGGCAAACTCAAATAATGTGCTATTTGCCGAAGGCAGTTTACCGTTACAATCGGCACGGTTATTGAGAGTACGCATTTACCTTTAAAAAAATGGTTAATGGCTTTTCCCCTAATGTGTTCAGCAAAGAAAGGTGTATCAGCTCTTCAATTGCAAAGAAATCTTGACATCAAATCTTATAAGACCGCTTGGAGAATGCTCAAACAAATCAGAACGGCTATGAGTAATATTGAACATGGTAAGACTTTTGAGACAATCGTTGAAATAGATGAGACCTACATAGGAGGCAAGCCCAGAAAGAAAAACAGAAAAGATGATGATGAACACAATAAGAAAGGTCGAGGAACTAAGAAAAACCCAGTTGTTGGAATAGTTGACCGGGAACAAGGAAGGGTATATGCGAAGGTATCTCTACCCAACAAAGAAGGGAAGAAACTTTCGGGCAATCAGTTATTGGCAATCCTCAATGAAGTCTGCAAAAAAAGGCTGCCATTATTACTGATGAATTCAAAGAATACAATATTTTGAAAAGAACAGAGCATATTCATCTTATAGTTGACCATACGAAAGAATTTGTAAGTGATTTTGTGCATACCAATAACGTAGAATCATTCTGGGCTATTTTAAAACGTGGGGTTTATGGTATTTACCATCATATTTCTATTAAGTATCTCCAAGACTATGTGAATGAGTTCTGTTTCAGGTTTAATAATCGGGATGGGAATATGTTTGACATAATACTGATCCAGGCGGTGATAGCATGAAAAAAACACTTTATTACGATGATAACCTAAATCTTCCAATAGGTCAGCGTTTTCCATGAGAGTATTACCGAGTATGTAAAGGTATGATTCCGTTTTATGATTTCTTATTTGTCGATGAAGACATTTAAATGAGAATGGAAAACTTTTATCCTCACGGAAGCAAACTTTCGTCAAATAAAACTACCTTATGATTAGCACAAATATAAAAACTTGAAGGAGGCTGGTTTATTATGATTTTACGAGCTTCTTTATTAGATAAATCCTCTATATTATAATGACATTCATCGCCTGTTGCACTGGGAGATTGCACAAAATTGCAGCACGTTGGAAGAGTATTCCTGTCAATTTTCCAAAAGATAATAGGGGTGCCAGTGATAGATGGATAGTATTTTCTTATATGCTTACAAATACTCTTAGTTTTTCTTTCTATGCAAGAGCTGGATATAACTGATATCCCGCTTCCGTCGGAGGAATTATTGAAGGCCAAACTGGAAAAGCGCTTTCTGATTTTACTATAATGTGTTGGGTGGACTGTTCGAAGGAACTCCATATTTTTTCCCCATATTCTTTTCTAATAATATTCAATGCTTCCTCAATGGTCAGGTCTTCCTGATTTGAGATTTCAATACCACCATCTTCTTTCACAAGAAGAATTTTACCCGTAGATTCGATTGTGAATTCTAAGGTTTTGTGGTCAGAATAGCAATTTATTTGAATTTCACCATTAATACCTGGGAATGCTTCAGTTTTTAAACCAAGTAGTGTGGCTTGATTGTTTATAAAAAGAGAATCATCGACTGTCTTTTCATTTGGAGCATTACCTTCCCCATAGTGCCATCCTTGGGGCAATTTCAAAAAATCACTAATTCTTTGGTCTGTGGTTTTTAAAAATAAAAAATTAGGATCTAACTCGTTGATGCATAGAAAACTCATTTGTCTCCTCCTTTTAACAAAGATTTCTTTATATCATCAGTGGTCATAATTGTATTATGAGTTAAATCTTCTAATTGTGAGATTAATGCTCCTAGTTTTAATGCAAGAGTTTTTGCAACGGTATAGGATAGATTTAAGACTGCAATTGGGTTTTTAGAATTTTGCAAAAGTATCGTAACATCACCAATCCCTAGTGCACTCACAAAGCCATTAGCATAAAATTTTTGTATTTCAGGGTCTTTAAACGCCTCATCAAGCTTTTTCTCTAAATTCTGGCTATCTTCCGCCATATTCCTCCTCCATCTTTTTATTTTAAGTATGCCATAATTTCAAAAATTGAAATTACAATTCTTGATTATGTTGATAGTGAAAAGTAATACTTTGCCAATTCTTATCTGCTCTAAGATATTGTTACAGAAAGGATTTACTGTTCTTCTATTTTCCACGTGCTATTATTTTGCATCTTATCATTTTTTTGTCAAGTTCTATTTTTGTGTAAACTTTTTATAGTTAAGTGACGCACATTGTAGTGTCATAATTTCAATAATTGAAATTACGGTTCTTAATCGCATCAAAAAAGCACTACTAAAAAATTCGTTAAGGTTTGTCAAAGGGATAATTCTGAAGAATTATTGCTCAACTGCTACACTAACTTTTTAATTTGCTTTCTTCCTTTTTTTCCTTTCTTCTATAAAAAATAAAAGAAGTAAAAATACTAATTCTACAGTTAAGAAAATATAAATAAAATTCATCCCATAAAATAGACTATGTTTCTCATACATTTTGCCTATAAACCAGGGAGAAAACAAACCGCCAATTCCACCGGTCATTATCAGTAAAGATATAACAAAATTTTTATGCGTTGGATATTTCATACCTCCCATAACCACTATTAAGGGCCATACTCCTGAAGCAAACAACCCACTAAAAATAAATGAAATTACTATTATGGATGTATAGCTTGAATAAATTCCTATCAAAATAGAAAAAACTGCCAGAAGTGTTATAAAAATGAGAATATAAAACATATTTATCCTTTTGGTTAAAAAACCAATTATAAGCCTCCCAAACATTATCGAAAGCCAGAAAAATGACAAAACCCTACCAGCCAAGGCACTGGAAAAACCTCTATTTAATCTCAAAAATGTTGGAGTCCACGATGCTAAACCTATTTCTCCACAAACATAAAAGAATATTGCGAATGCTAAAAATAAAAATACGAAAGTATTTTTATTCAATCCTCTTCGTTTAGAAATATTGAATGCAGCCTTGATGGCCTTCCTTTTCATGTCTGGAACTTTTAGAAAGATAAAATAAATGAAATTTACAATACATAAGATTGAAACTATAACATATGAATATCTCCAATTAATACCTTTACTTACAAGAGAGGAAGACAAGAATGGACCAATGAAAGCCCCAATACCAAAAAAAACCTGAGTTAAGTTAATAAACAATCCCTCGCTTCTTTGATTCACCTCAACGGTCAATGAACTTACTTGAGCCTCTATGAATCCACCACTTACCCCCATAAAAAAAATAGCTACATTTAGATATACAAAGTTTAATGAAAATGCTACTGCAAAAACCGAAATTGATAATAATAAATAAAAAAATAAGATTGTTCTTTTCCTACTCATATAGTTACCCAAGAAACTACTTAAAAATGCTCCCACTATAAAACCAGCGAATTGAGAAGAAAAAATAATTCCCATATATTCTATATTTCTACCAAGACAATTGCTTATTTCTATAAGGATAGGACTTGCCATAGTAAGCGAAATTGCAAAAACCATCATGGCATAGAAACAACTTATGTTTATAAATATTTTTTTCGATTGATTCAATTTAAAATCGCTCATTTTTACTTTTAGCTTACTCCTCCTTTTCCTGTGTATCATAGCTATATGTATTAAATTGGTGTTCCCTGTCGCCAAATAGAGTATACAATCGAATAAGGAAACTGCTCAATAAACTATTTTAATGTAAACCCCATAAGATAGTAACATCTTACGGGGTAAAAAAGAATGATATATCCTGAAATTTTTATACTATTCGGTATAGAGCAAAGAAGTTTGCTGAGAAAAAGAGGCTTTCTCTATCTATCTTTTCGGTAGATATTTTTTTAATAAAAGTAAATTCTCCTTTTTACTCAGTAGCTATCCTTATTGGAGGAGTTAACATATCCTTCGATGGTATAACTGGCACCTCCTCAGGTTTTCCTAAATCTTTTGTCTGGGTAGAATAATCATATGAGTATCTATAGGCACGAGCTGATATTTTATTTGTACATACATACTCCCATACTATTTCACCTTCAACTGTCACTTCAAAAATTCTACATCCAGAAGTCTCATTTATCAGCGTGTTCCCATTAGCAAGTCTCTGCGAACTGGACGTATAACTACTATGGAATTTCTCCCCCCTCTCATATTTCCACTCCACCTTTTTAGTCACGGGATTAACCTCAAGAATAAATGAACATCCCGCATGAGCAAGGTCCTTTTGAGGCGATGTGCCATTGTCAAATATCAGTATATTACCCTCCCCTGGAAGCCCTTTTTCAATCATATGTGGCTCATGCTGGCCAGAAAGGCCACCTTTGTAATCACCGGTATACTCCCAAACTACTTTCTTGGTATCCCTGCCCACTATTAACACCAGATCAAGTGCCCTCAGACTTAACAACACATTTTCTGGCTTGAATCTTTCATCTCCTCCATCATACCACCTATTCTCCGGAAGTGCCTGGACAGTATTGGTATGCGTCCAATCATTTATTGTATCGTTATCTGGCCCTCCTACCCAATCACGTGAAGCATTTATCTGGTTACAACGATTTATATCAAGGTGTTCATACTCGTGCCACTTCCATACTATCTTTCTATCTGGCGTTACTTCTAAAATGACATCTGAATAAAGAGTGATATTCCTGCGTCTGGGATCTTTTATCTTTTCCTTATATCCTCTCGGGACTTCCTCAATGCACATCATAAGAGTGTTACCATTATCTTTTCTGAAAATATCGTGATGGGGATAAAAATTTAAAGGAATATATTCCCAAACCAAATTACCGTTCCAATCATATTCCTGCACTCCTCCTTTTACCTGCCTATTCCCTCTTGTAGGAAAAGTATGCCTTACAATAAGCATGTGTCCGTTCTGAAGAAGCTTAGCTCGTCGGATCTGGCCCTTAACTCGTGATGAGCTGGCTATCCACCTATGAATAGTCCTACCATTCATAGTAATCAATGGAACTTCTGGTTCTTCTTGAATCGGACAGGAAAGAACTGTGTAACCATTACAACACTTATCTGGTTTGTATATTGTTGTTCCCCGTGGATAGATCGTTACTGACATTATGTTCTCCTCGAATAAAAGTTGGCCTATTTTTCTAAAATAAAAATTGAACCATGTTTTTCTTTAGCCATACCTTCTTAATTTCTTGTAGGCTTCTTTAACAAGGTCAATTATTTTTTCATCTTTATCAGTTTTAAGCTGACAGAAATCCAGGAGAATCCTGTCTAAAGAGGCACTTAATCTTCCCTCATTTTGGTTAATCTTAATAGCAGCGGCGATAATCAGGCAGTAAACTTCGGGAAGATACCCACCAGAGATAATGAATCGTGCTCCGGGGATAAATCTTCCCCCAGGTTTAAGTTTTCCTAAAGATCCCCTTATGCCTCTTCCAATGGAATCTTTAAAGATGGGACAAAGAATTCTTCTTAACATACAAGTAGCATAATTCTTAACTTCATTCTTATCTAAAACATCCCTATAGCAGCTTAAGAGAGCTCCTATCATCTCATCGTTTATCATTTTTTCAGCTAATCTTAAAAGTTCTCTTTCCCGGGATAACTGATAAAAATACGAGTATCCCATTGGATAGCCAAGGCAGGATAAAAGAGCATGGGCTCCATTGTGAAGCAGAAGCTTCGCTGTTTTTAAGGCAGTGAATTCTCTATCTTCTTTGATCTGAAAAGCTTTCCCATAAAACACTTCATTTTTAGCTTTAGCTAAGCTCTCCGGCAATGGTATTCCATACCATGGTTCTGCTACCACCGCCCAGTTAAAATTATCAGCAACAGGCTGGAAAACTCCATCTCTCTTCATATCCTCCTCACAGCGGCACATTCTTCCCATTACAGGATTATCTACTCTTACCCAGGAGGGTAAATCCGGAATATATTCTCTGAGATAATTCTCCATTATAGCCTTGACTTCCCAGCCATTCTCACTACAGAGAATACATACATCATCCCTGCTTTGGCTGTAGCATCGCCTTATCCCTTTAGCTAAGAGAGAAGCCACGTTTTTTAAATGAGAAGGACCAACCGCGGTAAAAATAATGGCAGCCTCTGCAATTTCATCAATGATCATATCCATCTGCTGAGGATTGTCTAAATTTAACCCCGCTACATCCTTTACTTCAATTGCCTTAATTTGCGGAGAGGAAATATTCACTCGGTATTGATTTTCTCTGTTTAAATAATTTAAAAAATCACTTTTGCAGTCCCTGTCTACAAAAGTAATCTGATAATCTTTGCTTAACTCAGGGCCTAAAAAGCCAAGAGACAGGGCCCCAGCTCCAAAAATCAAAATCTTCTTTTTCATAGTTAAATTTTACTCCCAGGGATAAAGCGCAGGTCTTAGTCCATCAGCTTTTGTGGTGAAAAACTCTTCAGGGTCCGTATTAAAAGAGTATCTTCGAGAAGAGATGAAGTCTTTTAAGGAAAGTCTTCCATCCTGCAACCAGGAGATAATAGTTTCCATTGTTTTAGTGGAACAGCCACTGGTTCCTATGGTTTTGGCGGAGCGATAGTGATGTTGGTCCATATCTACCCTGTCCACCTTCTCATGCACCCCACCAAAACAAGCACCAACCGCATATCCATAAGGATTATATAGTTTTAACATTAACCTTTGGGCATCTGGATCAGGGCAGGCTGCTATTACATCATCGAATAGGTCTCCATTGGTTAGATTCCTCATATTTTTCACCAGATTATCCTCTATTTTCTCCTTCTCCACAACTGATTTGTCCTTATAGGAAGAATGAACAACAGGAACCACATCTTCTCCTAATACTTTTTTAATTAAATTAGCCTTCTCTTTGGACCTTGTCAGGATAAATACTTTTTTTGCTCCCTCAATCTGACACAGACGAGCATAAATCATACTCACACTTCCAGACCCAATAACAAGACTGAAACCATCTTTTTTTATGCCTCCTCTGAAAAGTTGACGTCCCTCCTTATCCAATCTTACCGGGTGTGGGGTAGAAAAAATAGATTCCAGAGCGCAGGCAGCTGGCTCAACTAAAGCTGCCTCCTCATTAGAGACGCTATGCGGAATCCTCAGTACCGAACCGGAGAGAATTAACTCTTGAGGTATTCTCATATACTGAGAATAACCACCATCTATGTAAAAACTCAAAATAGTGATAGGGTCACTAAGGAGCATTAAACCGTTATGGTATTGGGCAATTCTGGATTGGGAAGTGACTCTTTCCCCAACTCGAAAATTCAGGTATTCACTGGACAGCCTCTTCCCTTCCTTATATCCAATGCCCCTTTCCAATCTTCTCACGCTTTTACCTACCTCAACTATTTCTCCTACAAGCTCATGCCCTAACACTATGGGAGCATGAGGATCTACCTTGTGATGACCTTTATAAAAGATAATCTTATCAGTTCCACACCTGGCAGAGACTATTACTTTCGCTATTATATCTGTGGGACGTGAATGTATCTTCAACTCTTCCAATCTAATATCTCTTGGACCATAATAAACAAAAGCCTTAGAGGTATACTTACTCATTTATCTCTGCACTCCTGCATCCCATTTTCTACTGGTCCTTTTAAAGATAGACCTACTGTAAAAATCTCAAAAGGATTAACCTTTATAGAAATTGAATCATTAGACTCAGTGTTTACCGAAATAGACTCTATTGGCTCTTCATTCAGCTTTAGTTTCTTTGCTTCAACAATTGGTCTAAAAGTCTTTATCGATCCTTCAGCTACTTTTCCGGTAATGTTGTACAATCGAACTACTATAGTGCTGTTTTCCTCAGCCTTTTTTATAGCACTTATTACTAAACTTTCCGGAGTTACCGATATGAAACTTAGCTCCTCTGGCAACTGTCCAGCACAATCTTTGGTCATCACTATCCTTGGTGATGCTCCAAACTGATAGGTTGATTGGAGTGACCTGACGAGTAACTCAAATGTTTTCTTGTCTGGCACTAAAGAACGCTTTTTTGCCATTACTACCTTTGGCGATGCTACGAACTGATGGGCCAGTTGATAGGTCCTGGCTGACTGATAGGTTCCTGTATGTGGTACTAAAGAATACTCAAAAGTATTCTTTCCCATTGATTGAGCACCAGGTGTCGGTACTGGTGGGCCAGCAGGTCCCTGACGGGTTTTTAGATCAGTTTTAGAGAGCTGGCCTATACACCTTAGTAAAGTAAGTGCTATATTGATGCCATCCCCCTTACTCTTAAATGCCTCATACTCTGGTATCCCTTTGTTGATTAAGGTAAGCCCGCGTCTGCCATCATTTATATCTGTAAATGTTTGCTGCGGATATATTGCCATTGGCTCCTCTCGCTGTTCGAATCCAGCCCTCATATCCTTAAGAAACTGATCTGAAGGGGATGTCTTGTCTATTTGAACGGGATGCTCGATGACTCCAAAATGGGACTCTGCATGAGAGCGATCTGTATGGATGGGTGTGGGGAAGATTACCCGTAAGCGATGATCCTTAGCTTTGTTTACTATTTCTGTTTTAATGTCAATTCGCTTTATGCCGGCATAGAGGGTTACAAAGCTTGTAATAGGGCATACTGCACACCTATTATCCCTTCTCTTATCACCATCTACAAGGGAAAGGGGTAAAGACAACTCTGTTTTTATCTCAAAAGTTATTCGAAGAGGGCCATTTTCTATCTTTCTTACCCGGGCCTTTTGAGAGAGATTGGTGATAATACGATCTTCCATGGGTGGGCTATAGGTGTATCCATCGCCGGCATCCCCGCCATCCTCAAATAAAAGACAATTCTTATAGGTAGTTTTAGATTCTTTATCCTGGATAGTTAGGGTTCCATTATCTTCAATTTTTACCTGGAAATAATCATTCTCAACACTGTTATCCTTTGAGCTAAGCAAGGGTAGAGAACGTAGAGCTTGTTGGGGAGTTTTTTCTTTCATGGACAAGCTATAGGCCCTGTAACCACAGGAAGGGAGGTTCTCTGCCAGAAAACACATCTTTATTCCACTCTGTGAGGTTTCTAAAATCTGGTGAGGGACAACGTTGCCATCAGGATCTTTCAATATAAAGGGTTTCTCTGTATTGTCAATTAAAACCGTGACAACCTCAGTCACTGACCAGCCCAGGCAGTTATAGGCGACAAGTGAAATCTCTCCTTTCGTGTTAATTTTATTGGTAATACTTATCAGAGCCTCTTTGGCAAACCACTGTCCGATTTGTTCAGACCAGTTATACCTGATGTTAATATCCTCATCGGTCTCATCAAGATGGGCACCACCAATATTATCATGCATATGATTTTGCAGAAGATACTTCCATGCCAGCCATAGAGAACCTTTAGGATACTCTTTCCCTAAAACCCAGGCTAAAGTTGAAAATGGCTCAGTCCACTGTTCAAGAATTGTCTGCACATACACGTTTCTCTGTTTAATAGATGTTCGCGGAGAATAGGTAGTTGGAAGTACCCAGGTATATTTTGAACTTCTCAACTCTTCCTTAATTATCTCAAGATTAGAGGAGTCGTTTAAGTTACTTTTTACCAGTTGTATATACTCAGACAGAGTACCACAGATTATTTGACCATCATCTATCTCTTTATTTAAGTTCTTTATTATGTCTATAATCTCTTCCTTAGGCTCTTTAACATAATCACCACCATCCATGATAATAATATTGGAAGTTGCTGAATGGGCGAGGAGGCTTTCTTTGAATTTTAAAAATACTTCCTTGCTTTTCTGATAATCACCTATTACAGGGTTAACTGGCATCACATATGAATGCAGTAGCCAGATTCCCAGCACCTGTGTTCCATCAGGAGATTGCCATATAAATTCAGTTTTTAGCTTATCATAGTCTCGCTTGCCGTGAAAACCTCTCCAGAAGACAAAGGAATCTATATCAAATCCCTTAAGAATTTGGGGCATTTGAACAATATGTCCATAGGCATCAGCATGATATCCTACTTTGGTCACTTTCCCTAATTCTTCTGCCAACTGGTGGCCAAGTATCAAATTGCGAATAGTAGACTCAGGGCTCACCATAAACGCATCTTCCTCTAAATACCAGGGCCCTATTTCTAATCTACCACTTCTCACATATTCTTTAAGCTCTCCTCTGCGCTCAGGGTAAACTTTTAGGTATTTCTCAACAGCTAAGACCTGTCCATCAAGAGTAAATTTAAAATCTGGATTTCTTTTTAAAGTATCCAGGACTTTGTTCATTAGTCTCACCAGTCTAATGCGGTCCTGTTGAAAAGTCACAAACCACTCACCTTCATGTGTATGGGGAACAATAACAGCTGTCCACTTTTTTGTTTTCATTTATATCTCCAATTAGAGCATTATTTAGCCACCAAAAAACCAAGATTATTTGCTTTTCACCTCTCCTTTGGCCTTATTTTTAGTTTTTCGACTAACTTTTGTCCAAAACCAATTATATAACTATTTCTCAACTTAACAACTCCCCACTTCGGTTACATAGTTAGAGAGCTCTGAAAAATCCTTTTTCTTTTTGCTGCTCGGCGAAGTGTTTCCATAAGGCAGCGGTGATCAAGGCGGGTCTATGTGTTCAAATTTTTAGTTATCCTGCGACCTGATACATCGCCCATAAGAGCTACGGTATAAAGATTAAGAGTAGAACTTAGCCGCAGGCGTCCGGAAAGCACCGAGCAAAGAGCAGCCTCAGACTTTTTTTTCAGAGCTCTCTAGTTATATGATTTAACTCGAGCCAAATTAATTTACAGAAATCTTAGCACATAATCAGAAAATTGAACCATATCTCTTTAATCCTGCTGAATTTAGGTAGATCTGAAAATCTGTACTACATCTACTGGACTACCAACTATGGACTATCTTGCATGTAATTCAATTATCGTGCAGGAATGAGAAGGAAACGTATAGGTAAATCTATAGCCAGCGTTTTTAATCATTCCTGTTTTGATTTTAACCTTTTCAGGATTTTCAAAATTATTTGCCGCCATTACATCAGGCCCATTGAACTCATAAATTTTAGCCTCATTGGATGAGGAAAACCCATTCAGAACAACAGGGCAGTCTATCTCTTTTTCTTTATGATAGTTAATCACCGCTATATAGAGTGTATCCTCTTTTTCAGTGAGTGTAGCTGAGGCATCCAGATAGGGAACATTATGAACCTTACAGGTCTTATTAAACAATATTTTTCCTTCAATATCGTAGCGCTCTGACTGAACAAATGTATCAAGGGCAATAGTACCACTGTGTTTCACAAACAACTCAAAGACTCTATAGGTGGTAGTAAGATACAGTCCATGCTTTTCAGTGTGGATAGCTCCCAGTATGTTTACTGGCATAGAAAGATTAGCCATGGTTACTACGTTAGATAGCCTGTGCAGTACAATGAATGCCCCTGCAATAAACAATCCATCCTTTAAAACATTATTTTTATCACATAAGGTAGCTGAAATCGGAAGAGCAGTCTGGTCCATAAAATTCCATTCGTCAACAGCAATTTTTATTTTTTCCTTTACAGCTGTTTGAGTTATATCTATCACTTTACTTAACATCTTTAAACTTTCTTCCAACCAATAAACAGAGGCTACTGTTTCATAGTAATCAGTCGAACCAAGATACTGATGATTAGAGATGTAGTCTATGTGCTGTCCGGCAGTTTTAATGACTTCCATATCCCATTTAATTACTTCTATATCCCGATCAGGAGTATCATCAGCTCCTACCCCTATAATTTTTATAGCAGGATCTACTTTTTTCATAAACTGGGCATATTCCCTTAAAA
This sequence comes from Candidatus Aerophobota bacterium, assembly GCA_030615365.1. The sequence goes on from JAUWZM010000032.1 coordinate 27,255, forward strand.
CTTCAGCATACTCTTTAGCTTTTCTATGGCCTACCTGCCAGGGTCCAAAATTCTCATTCCCCACTCCCCAGTATTTAACATTATAAGGCTCGGGATGACCGTATTTTCCTCTTAGCTTTGCGTAGTAGGTATTCGAGCTGCTATTGCAATACTCCAGCCAGTGTATAGCTTCATCTAAATTGCCCGTTCCTATGTTCACACAAATATAAGGCTCTGCTCCCACTGCCCGACAGTAAGCAATGAACTCATCGGTGCCAAATCTGTTTGTCTCTTCCACCTCCCAGGCAAGGTCAAATCGGACTGGTCTTTTATCCTTAGGACCAATGCCATCCTCCCAGTGATAGTCAGAGGCAAAGTTTCCTCCTGGCCAGCGCAGGACAGGGCACTTAATATTTTGCATTGCTTCTAAAGTGTCTTTTCTGAATCCATTCTTATCACTCAGAGGGGATCCTTCCTCGTATACTCCTCCGTAGATGCATCTTCCCATATGTTCGATAAAGTGCCCATAGATATTGGGATTTATTCTTCCAATCACTCTTTCCAGATCAACTTTTATCTTGTAATTTTGCTTCACTTATTTTACTCTCTTTTGCATTCCTGGTATCGTCAAAGTTTAACCGCAGAGAATTGTAATTAGTGATGAGTAATAAGGTTTTACACATTACGCATTACTTCTCACATCTTATATTTCCTCTGGACACTTAATGGTTCCATATTTTCTTTACTTGTTATGCTAATGCCAGGATAACACTCTTTTGGGGTTTTCCACCAGAACTGTTTGAATATCTTTTTTCTCTATGGCTGGCCTTATTTTGCCTAAACCTAAGTGCTCGTCATTCAACATACGAGGAACCACATATTCTAAAATATAAGAGTATCCCCAGCCCCCGTAGCTACGTAATTCAGTCTTATATGGAATATCCTGTGATACCAATAATTGTTTAACATAGCCACGTTTGATTAGCTCTGCAAAACAATTTATCCGATCTCGGTCACTGCCCCAGCCAATCTGGAATTGAGGAATATATAACTCATGGCCCCAGGTATCGTATTCTACATAAATGCCTTTGTCTGCAATTTCACATGCATAGTCTACATTGGGCATTGTGCCATCAGAGTGGTCCATAATAATTCTATCAGGTTTAACCCCTTCTTCTAAAAGGATATCTGCAGCCTCAAGTCCAGATTTAGAAAGAGCCCACTGTTGATGAATGGAAATGGGAGCCCCTGTTTCTTTTTGAGCTATAGCGGCAGCTCGCAATACTTTTTTCTCATCAGGATGCATCCCTACATTAACTCCTAACTCTCCAATTATTCCGGCACGGATACCTGTTCCTTTACCCATCTCCATGGTTAAGTCCTGGATCAAGCCTTTTGCAAGCTCCTCAATACTACTTTTAGCAACATGGGGAGGATGCCATCTCTGCATATAATAGCCACATCCGGCAATAATATGAACTCCAGTAGCAGAGGAGATCATTTTCAGACCTATAGGATTATTGCCACCACCCGGGGTTACATCGCATATAGTGCCTCCCCCAGCCATCTTAAAATACATAACTTCCTTTATAACAATTTCAGGATCTAAATCCGGTCGCAAGTTATCTGCATTACAGAAAGGGTCTCGACGGATGAGGTCAATATTTGTAATATCTATAGGAACATTCCGCAACCAGGGCCTGGGATTCCTATAATGAGGAAAAAATTCTCTCATTTTATCTTCACTTCCCCCCAAACCTAAGAAGATATCAGTCCCAGAAAGATGCTCATGAGTTAACGTAACTCCAAGCTCATCTGGAGAAATTTCACCTAAAACCGTTACAACCTTACCAGTACTTGAATTAGACATATTTTTCTCCTTTTATATTCTTGAGTATTGTCAAAAGTTCTTTAGTAATTTTCTTTTAAATTCTTTATTATCAAGTGTTTTAGTGAAATTGACTTGCCTCCCCCCTACCTTTAAGGTAGGATTTGGTAAATCCACCAAAAAGGAGGCAAGCCTAATGAAAAAA
>JAUWZM010000033.1 GCA_030615365.1 Candidatus Aerophobota bacterium
TCTGTCATCGATGCCATTAGATCTGCTCTCGAGGGAAATCCTTTTATTCCGGCATGCAGAGATCCTTAATAACATTCTGCTTTGGGGGATATCTCCCTCTCTGATTATATGGATATAATTAAACAGGCTGAATAGTTACAAAACTTTTATAATACTTTGTTTGCATTACTGATACTAAAAATATCAGTGTTACCTAAGAGAAAAAAACTTATTAATTGTTGAATTCACCGGGAAGGAGAGTTATCTATAGATGATGAAAATTTCAGTTTTAGGTTGTGGTAGATGGGGCTCTTTTCTTGCCTGGTATTCAGCTAAGCTTGGCCACAAGGTAATTATCTGGGGTAGAGAAGAATCAAATACTCGCAAAAACTTATCCAAAAATAGGGAAAATGAATATTTAAAACTACCAGATTCCATTCCAGTGGAAAGCTCACTTGAGATGGTCCTATCCTCAGACATCGTCCTTATAGCCATTGGGTCTCAAGGCCTGCGAGATCTCTGCAAACATCTTACCTATTATCATATCCACAATAAAATATTTATTTTATGCATGAAAGGATTGGAAGAGAAAACTGGCAAATGCTTAACGCAGATATTCCGTGAGGAAATATCGCAACCCGTAGATTTAGCTATCTGGGTAGGTCCAGGTCATACTCAGGAATTTATTAAAAACACACCGAGTTGCATGGTGATAAGCTCGGATAAACCAGATATTACCAGGCAAATAGTGGCTACATTTAAAAGTGACCTTATCAGGTTTTATTATAGCCAGGATGTAACAGGAAATGAAATTGGTGCAGCTTCAAAAAATGTAATGGGCATAGCTGCAGGAATGCTGGATGGATTAAGTCTTAGCAGTTTAAAAGGACCGTTGATGGCAAGGGGACCGCGAGAGATTTCTCGTCTTGTTAGAGCAATGGGAGGAAATGAGCTAACAGTTTGTGGTTTATGCCATATTGGCGATTATGCAGCAACACTTTTTTCAGACTACAGCCGCAACAGGAGATTTGGTGAAGATTTTGTCAATGGGAAAAAATTTGGCAAGCTTGCGGAAGGGGTATTAGCTACTTCTGCTTTAATGGCCCTTTCCAAGCAGTGTAATTTAGAGTTGCCAATATGTGAGGCTGTTTGCAATATTATTAAAAAGAGGCAAGAGCCAAGAAGGGTGCTAAGGGAACTTTTTCTCCGGCCGATGAAATATGAATTTTAGTGAACTACCATCACCTTTTTTGAGGAATGATTTTCACTGGAAAAAAGCGAGATCTTATATATGCTTTATATTACGGCTTCATTTTCCAGTAACAATTGCCACGCTAGCGCTTGCACCAATTCTGGTAGCGCCTGCTCCTATCATTCGTTTAGCTTCATCCTGTGTATGAATGCCACCAGCAGCCTTAATTCCTATTGTAGGCCCTACGGTTTTCCTCATTGATTTGATATCTCTTACACTCGCTCCCCCGGGACTAAAACCTGTTGAGGTTTTAACAAAATCAGCATCTGCTTTTTTGACTAACCCGCAGGCCTTGACAATCTCCTTATCGGTTAATAGGCTTGTCTCTAAAATTATCTTTAAAATATGACCTCGGGTTGCCTTTCTCACTGCCTTTATGTCATTAAGTACCAGCTCATAATTCTCTGATTTCAGCGCGCCAATATTCATAACCATATCAATCTCAGTTGCTCCATTAGCAATAGCATCTCGTGCCTCTATAGCTTTAACCATTGATGTACTCGCCCCTAAGGGAAATCCAACAGCTACATCCACTCCTGTATCCGAGCCTCTTAACAACTTAGCTGCCAGAGAAACATTGACTGGATTAACACAAACCGTGGCAAAATGGAATTTTTTTGCCTCTTCACAGAGTTTTTCAATCTGTTTTTGAGTAGCATCGGGTTTAAGCAAAGCATGATCTATCATTCGGGCAATTTGAAGATTTACTTTCTTTGTTGTTTTCTGGTCCATCTTTTTTCCTTTTAAATCTGAAATTTTAGCAAAAATATTAAATCATCTAATCTATTACTCCATTAGATAGCCCCCATTGATATTAATAATTTGTCCGGTAATGAAACTGGCTTCATCAGAAACTAAAAATGAAACTACTGCAACTACATCTTCTGGGGTTCCCAGACGTCGAACAGGTAAAGATTCGATCACTTCTTCTCTTTTTTTATCACTCCAGTATTTCATCATAGGGGTATCAATGGCATGAGGGGCTACTGCATTAACATTAATCCCAAATGGGCCAAGCACTCGAGCAAGAGATTTCGTAAGGGTAGCTACGGCACCTTTGGAAGCTCCATAACAGGGAACCGTTGTATTATCACCTATCTTTGCAGTAATGGAGGAGCTATTAACAATTTTTCCATAGTGTTGTTTTTTCATAATTGGAACAATCGCCCGGCAGCAGTAGAAAGTGCCCTTAAAATTTACCGTAAGCACCTTATCTAATAGTTCATCACTTACCTGTTCAATTGAACCGGTAAGTATAATACCTGCGTTATTCACTAAAATGTCAATTCTTCCGAGTCTCTTCATTACCTCATCTACTATTCTGTTAACTTCATCTGGATACGATACGTTAAGTTTCAAAGATAGACATTCTCCGAGTTTCCTAATCTCTTTTTCTGTTTTCTGAAGTTTCTCAAGATTAATATCGGTAATCACTACAAAGATCCCTTTTTTTACCAGTCTCAAAGCAATTGCCTTTCCAATTCCCTGAGCTGCTCCAGTAATTATAGCTACTTTTTTCATTGATCCTTGAGGGGACATCATTTTAAATCTCCTTAGTTATTCACAGCATTGTCAAAACTTAACCACAGAGAACGCAAATAACTGTAATATGTGATAAGTAATGAGTGATGAAGTATTTTACCCATTTACACATTACACATCACATCTTCTCTTCCCTCTGTGCACTCTGTGGTTTCATGTTTTCCTTCATGTTATTTTTGACATTACCTAAATTAGACTCTCCATAATTTTGGGGGCAGATAGTTAAAATATAATCATTTTTAGAGAAGATGTCAAAGAATTGGATTAAATTTGACTACGACCTATTTTCGATATATAATTTTTGTTCCAGAAAAATCAAACAGGTTCGGGTGCGGTAATGAAAACTCAAAAAATTTTAGCGTTGGATTTTGATGGGTGTATTGTGGACAGTGTAATGGAAGCTTTATTCATTAGCTACTCTTCCTATCGGGAGCACATTAACAGACAAACACAGATTTTTGATAATAAAGAGCCAACGGTAGATAATTTCTTAAATTTGATTTCCAGGTATCCCTCTCAGGTGAATAAATTTAGATATCTCAGGCATTATATTAAGGATGCCTATGACTACGCTGCAATACTTTACATTATTGAAAATAACTTAGAGGTTGACTCTCGAGAAGAGTTTTTCAAGATAAAACAGTTACTTCCCGAGAAAAGTATGGATAACTATTACAGATACTTTTATGAGGCAAGAGTAAAGGCAAGCCAAGAAAACTTTGATGCCTGGATACAGTTAACTCCTGGATTTAGCTGTATAGATAAGATAAGAAAACTAACAGGTAAGTATAGAACTTTAATAGCTACTACCAACAGCAAGGAAAGCATAGTAGGTTTATTGGCCACACCTTATTTAAATCTTCACATTAAAAGAGAAGATATAATTGATCTGCATATAAGCACTGATAAAATTATCCAGATGAGATATATTTCTGAAAATTACAATGTTAAATTTAAGGATATCCATTTCGTAGATGATAACTTGGATCATTTATTGAAAACTCAAAAACTAAGCGTGAGTGTATATTTAGCAAGCTGGGGTTATTGCACGGAAGAGCAAAAGATCATTGCTGAGCAAGCAAAAAACATTACTTTATTAACAGAGAAAAATCTCTATTCCGTGTTAAGCAGTTCTTTAAAACCAGAATATAGGTAAAGATGGTAATACGAACTAACAAACTCCAGGCAACATTTATCCCCCCGGTAAAGAGTAATAATGGAAAGATGCTATAGCGTTTCTCCCATTAAAAACTTTCCATTTCCTATCTTTTTTCTCCTGAGAAATCCAAGATCAGCATCAACTCTTAGTTTTTTAGAAAGTTTAAAAAAATACTTGACAAATGCAAATATTGTATTATAATATATTTGCAAATTGACAATAATTGAAGTGAAAAGGGGGATGAACGTATGCAGGAAAACGATGTAGAAAAGTGTGCTGAGAGATTAATTTTTCTTGTGCCAGCCATTTTTAAAGCGTTTCGAATACAGCAGCCTGAAAAACTTTTCGACATTGGCATTAGTGTGTCTGAAATGGACGTTTTGAGTTATTTATTTTTCAAAGCAAGACCCAGTATGTCAGAAATGGGAAAAGACCTCTATATTGACCTAAGCACCCTTACTCGTATTGTCGACAAATTGGTAAAAAAAAATCTTGTAGTTAGAGAACCAGATTTAGAGGACAGAAGAGTAATAAGAGTAACTATGAGTGCAGAAGGACGGGAGATGGGGGAAAAATTCAAGCAAGAAAGCAAAGAGAAAGCAAAATCTGTCTTAAGGCAGATGACATTCGAGGAAAGAAATACTTTTTTAAATCTATCAGAAACTATCCATACCCGCATTTATGGAGAAAAAAAAATATAAATGGATCGGTCATCTAAAGAACAAGCCACTGACCTATAAATCCTAAAATAGAAAAAGATGGAGAAAAAACTTAAAATGAAACGAAGGATATCGAAATTAAGAGAAATAACTCATTGGGTTGTGGACAATCCTAAAAAAATCATCGTTTTTACTACTGTTGTTACGTTATTCTTTTGCTTTTTTATTCCCCGGATAAGTTTTAAGTCTGATATGAAGGATATGGTCCCTCTAAATGACCCGGTGATCAAGGACTTTGAGAACGTGACAGATGATTTTGGCTCGCAGGACTTTCTTATGGTCGCCCTATGTAGCGATGATATCTTTGAAGCGAGCACCCTTAAAAAAATTCATAAAATTTCGGAAGAATTCTCGAATCTTCAAGGGGTAGAAAGGGTTACCACACCCTTGAATATTGATTTAATTGAAGGAAGTGAGGGGTTAATTAGCATTACCCCTGTTGTAGAAGAAGTCCCTGAAAGCAAGGAAGAAATAGAAAAATTCAGGGAAAAGATTTTAAATTCTTCTCAAGGTAAATCCTTTATAGCGAAAGATAAAAACGCAGCTCTTCTATTGATTACCCTAAAACCAGGTATCGCTGTTACTGAAAAAGCTGACGAATTGGTTGAAAGCATGCTGGTAATTATTCGTCAAAATGAAGGACCGGAAAAAGTTTACTTAGCTGGTGATCTCTACGTAACTTACTATGCGAAGAGTGCAATGGGTCGTGATCTATATTTTCTGTTTGCCCTGATAGTTTTAGTGATAATAGGTTTTCTGTACTTTTGTTTCCGAAGCAAAATAGGAATACTTATTCCTATGCTGACTGTGTTAATAAGCATTGTATGGATGATAGGATTTATGGCCTGGATGAAGTACCCCTTTAGTATAGTTTCTGTAATGTCTCCCACCATTTTGGTAGCTATTGGAAGTGCGTATGGGATTCACGTTGTCAATAAGTATTACGAAGCTATAAGAAATGGCTTAAGGGGAAAGAAAGCTGTATTAAACACTATGTATGAGATGAACTCTCCAGTAGTTATGGCTGCCTTAACTACTGTTGCTGGCTTTTTAACTTTGAACACCTCTTTTGTTATCCCTATAAAGCAATTTGGAACCTCTGCAGCCTTTGGAGTTTTCTCAGCTATGATTCTTTCCTTAACTTTTATTCCAGCAGTTTTGACTCTGGAGAAAAAACTTCCCGGTTATATTAAAAGGCAAAGTTCCCCTGGCATATTAGATTCTTTTTTAAGAAAGACAGGAGCTTTTATATCAGGACATGCGAAAACTGTGATAGTACTATCCGCCCTTATCATTTGCTTTTTTCTTTTGGGGATTCCTAGAATCAATACGGAAGCTGATTTAATGAAATACTTAGGAGAAAATAGTCCTCCTGTACAATCAGTGAATGCCGTAGAGGATAACTTTGGAGGAACTTCTCGACTCCTCATAGCAGTGGATACAAAGGAGAAAGACAAAGTGAAGGAACCTTATGTTCTTGAAAAAATGTTAGAGACAGAAAAATATTTAGATTCCCTAAAATATACCGGGAATAGTTCTTCCCTGGCTGATATAATTTGTGAGATTAATCAAGTGCTCCACGATGGAGACAAAGATTATTATGCTATTCCTGGCACCAGAAGAGCTATAGCTCAAGAGCTACTTTTATTTACTATGCAGGGAGGTTCGGGTATAGATTCTCTGGTGAGCTATGATTTTCAGAAAGCTCTTATAGTAACACAGGCAAAAAATGTGAGCACTCATAAGTTAAAAGATACAATAAGTAAAATAGAGGAGTATTTAACAGGTAATTTTGATGCAGATAAATTTAATGTCAAATTAGTGGGAATGCCTAAAGTTACCCTGCACTTAATGAGTAGAATTCTCAATAGTCAGATAAGCAGTTTATTTTACTCTATTATAATAGTATTGATTATTGTGAGCGTAATCTTTGTCTCTCTTAAAATAGGCTTGATTTGTATTTTGCCTTTACTTCTTACCATAGGTATTAACTTTGGAATTATGGGATATTTTGGTATTCCCCTTGATGTAGCTACAGCTACAATTTCCAGCATTGCCTTAGGAATTGGAATAGATTATGCTATTCATTTTATTAGTCGTTACCGAAGGGAGATGAAAGATAAAAAAGATAAAACAGAGGCTTTGATTGTCGCTACTAAAACAGCAGGACGAGGGATATTTTTTAATGCAGTGACGTTAATATTAGGATTTGGAGTTCTTCTTTTCTCCTCCTTCCATGCCATCTTTGTTTTCGGATATTTAATTTGTTTAATTATGGCTATAAGCTCCGTGGTTTCTTTAACAGTTATTCCAGCTATCTTAAAGCTCACAAAAATAAAGAAGTGATATGTGATGAGCAATGAGTGAAGAACTAAAAAGCCTATCACTAATTATTTATCACTTATTACTAAATTAGTAGGAGGTAAGAGAATGTTCCTAAAGATAAGAGGAGAAAGAGTTTTATTGATGGGGTTCCTAGTTTTCGTTTTGTCAGCCCTCATTGCATATGCGGGAGAGCTGACTGGTGATGAGATTTTGGAAAAAATCAGAGGTAAAGTTACTATTACCGGCAGTGGAGAGGCTACAGTAAATCTTATTACCATAAATAAGAGAGGAGAGCAAAGGGAGAACAAGGTTAAGATTTATCGCAAAGTAACCGAAGAGGTAGAAAAACAGCTCATAGAATACCTGGAGCCAGCCGATGTTGGGGGAACTAAATTTTTAAGTATTAGCGAGGAAGGAAAAGAAGATTTAATGTATATTTATTTTCCATTTTTGGGAAAAGAGAAAAGGATTGCTGCTCAGAAAAAGGGAGATAAATTTATGGAGACGGACTTCACCTATGAGGAAATAGGGAGCAGTGAGAGTTATCGCGAAAAATACAAAGCAGAAAGACTACAAGATGAAAATTTCCAGGATTACCTCTGCTATGTGTTAAAGCTTTCCCCTAAAGAAGAAGGGGAAGAAAAGTATAGTTATCTTAAAATGTGGGTATGGCAAGAGGAACTTATTTCTTTGAAGATAGAATTTTATGGGAAGGATGGAAAATTGGAAAAGGTTTTAACTGAATATGATTTGAGGAAGGAAAAAGGGGAATATATCCCCCATAAGATAGTAATGGCTGATCAGATCAGGGGAACCAAAACAATTGTCGAGATATTGGAAACCAGGGAAGAAGAAATCCCTGATGATTATTTCACTGTAAGATACCTGCGCCGATAAAAACAGTAATAAGTAATGTGTGATATGTGAAAAGCTATGAATTGGGCAGCTACAATTGCCAGAGAAAACAAAAATTTTAGAAAAGATAAACTATTACGTTAAGTTTTGGCATTACTGTTAAAGCAGAAAGGAGATTTTTTTATGCAAAAGATAAAATTAAGTTTCATAGGAATGGCTTTGCTGTTAATCGTTTCGCAGAGTTCTTGTTGGGCAGGGGAAGTTAAAATGAAGGGAAACATCTCTCAGGACTTGATATACTTTACTGAGAGTAGGAAGTTTTATTCCAGTGTTATTCAGTACGAGCTTTCTTTGGAAAAGTATTTTGGGAACAAAGGCAAAGCTTACCTTTCCTTCAAGGGAGGCTACGATTCTATGCAGGGAGAAACGTCAGGATTGGAGATAATAACTTTAGATGAAGCGTTTGCGGATATTTATTTGAAAAATACTGATATAAGTATTGGGCGGCGGGTAATTAATTGGGGCACAGCAGATATGATTAATCCTACTAATTACATCAATCCCAGAGAAATTTCCTTTGCAGGTATACAGGTTAAGGGAAAGCCTGTAACCTGTGCTCAGGCAGCTTACTATGGTAGAAATATTACTTTAACCGGGGTAGGGATATTTGATTATGAACCACTTAAGATACCTGAGGAAATGAAAAAAATACCCTTTTTATTTGGATGCCTGGAAGAGTTTGAGGATCCCACTGAGCCAGAAAATACCTTAAAAAATATGGAGTGTGCCTTACGGATAGAAAAGAGAATTTCTAACTGGGATATCAAGTTAAGCTATTTCTCTGGATGGGATGATTATCCTGCTCTATGGTTGAAATTTAAGCCACTTCCCTCCCCTCCCTTTTTTGAATTTCACCCTCGATCTGCCTATCAAAGGGTAAATAAAATTGGATTGTCTACAGCCAGTACTCATAAAGGAGTAGGCCTATGGACAGAGACAGCTTATGTTTTGCCCCACAGGATAGAGGAAATGGATCAACAGGGAAATATCCTTTTTTCTATGAATGAGCCATATCTTCAAAGCGTCGCAGGAATAAATTATCACTTTGGAAGAGACATTTATCTTGAAGGTCAATATATTTATTATGGAAATGGCTCATTGGTTAGTCCCTATGTTCAGCACGTTGCTGGAGAAAAAGTAGACCCAGGGAATTACTTAATGGTTCATTTTTCCTGGACCCTTGGTCAAGTTCATACATTGGCGTTAACAGGAATAGGTAATTTGCAGGATAGAAGTTCTATCGTAATGCCTCAATATACCTATGCCATTAATCGGGTGACGGATTTATCCTTAAAGGTAGTGTTATTTTTTGGTGATTCAGGAACAGATTTTGGTGGGCTAAGAGATAAGTCATTTATAGACCTTTCCACCAAGATAAGTTTTTAAAAACAGCTATTTACCTTTCAATATAGAGGGTATGTGTGGGGAAGGGGATCTTAATTCCCTCTTCCTGGAGCTGCTCATAAGCCAAAGAGGTGACCTCATCTGTAATTTTAATCCGGCTTCTGTAATTCTTAATCCAAAATACAAGGTGAAACTTAAGGGAAAAATCAGCCATTTCCATGAAATAAATCTTAGGCTCAGGATATTTTAGCGTCCCTTTTATTTGATGGATGCAGCCAAGTAAAACCTCTTTTACCTTTTTTACATCCGAACCATAAGCTACTCCTATTTTTACTACCATTCTTAAAGAAACAAGGGGACGGCCATAATTAGTTATCTTGCTCATAACTAAGCTGTTATTGGGAACAATAATCTCATTATGCTCTTCAAATGACCTTATTCTAGTGGACCTTAACCCTATATCAATGATTTCTCCCACTTCCCCTGTATCCAGTTTAATAAAGTCACCTATTTTAAAAGATTTATCAGCAATTAAGGCTATCCCTCCAAAGATGTTGGCAAAGGTATCCCGCAAAGCAAAGCCTAAAATAAAGCCAGCTATGCCTAAACTGGCTACTAAAGATGTTACATTTACCCCCCAAAGCGTTAAGATAAATATAACCACAAGGATAAACATAATAAAATTAAGTATCTTCCTCGTGATCACTACTAATTCGTTTTTTTTCGCCTCTCCTGTGATTTTTCTCCTTTTAGTAAACCATCCCTTAATAAGTATGTCGATAATCCAGGCAGCCGTATAACAGGAGATAATTATAATTACAGAAGATACTATTCTTGAAAAGATGTGTTTAACCGAAGGAGAAAAAGGGAAAAATTCAAAACTAATAGCTATTCCAGCTAAAATTATAAGATAAAAAATAGGAGTTTTTATTGTGGAGAGAATAAGATCGTCAATTTCTGTTTGAGTTTTCTTTATCCAGCAACCTACGATAGTAGCAAGAAAAAAGCGGATAAGTTTTGCCGCCAGAAAAAAAGCAACAAAACAAACCCCTGCCTTTATATAAGGTAGAACAATCTCAAACATTACTCCTTCCTTTTAATAGTCTAATAGTTCTGCAGTCTGGCAGTCTTAGATTTGGCTTAGAGATTTACTTGAACAAATGAGAAAGTAGTGCAGCTCGCAAGATTTGCCGGGGGAAAATCTAATAGTAAATATACCATTTGGATACTATCGTGTCAAACTGGGGCTTCCTTGACAATTATAAGGGAATACATATGATTATAATTGCGACAAGGGAAAGAATCGCAAAAATTGCCTCACACTTAAGTGAGTTTTCAACAGATAATCAAGAGGTGTAACGTGCAGATAGTATTTGGGGTTACATTCTTGAGTTGGGTAGTATTTGAATTGACATCGGCGAGGAAGGCAAATGCAAGACAATCAAAAGAGAAATTTAGCTACAAGGAGATTTATTCAGGACTGTTAATAATTATTGGAGTTTTTGTGTTTCTTTTCTCAATATTCTGGGTGACAGTTCTAAATTACAGTAAATTCGTAAGCACAATTTCTTTCACTTTCACTTTCGTAATGGGAACTGCGATGGTGTGGATGGGCATGTGCATAAGATTCTTGGCCATAAATAGATTGGGAAGGCTTTTTACAACAGATATCACTATCCATAATAATCATGAACTAATTAAGGATGGTGTTTACAAATACCTACGTCATCCTTCTTATCTTGGTCTTTTACTTTCCTGCTTTGGTTTAGTGATAATGATTTTGCATATTTTCCCCTTTTTAGTCTTTCTTTTTTTAATAGCAGTTTACACATACAGAGCTAAAGTGGAGGAGAAGGTATTGATTAGAACCTTTGGAAGTCAATATATAAATTATAAGAGGAAAACACTATTTTAGTAATGGTTGAGAAATCGCATGAAAAATTTTAAGGAGGTGAGATAGGTGAAGGCAAAGTTGATTAAGGTTTTATTCGTTATCGCTGGTCTTATATTAGCTGGTGGCGCGAACATCAGATGGGGTTAAGTTTTAAAGGTTTAGCCTCTTTACCCCAAATGCAAAAGTACGCAAAGGGTGCGAATTCGTGAGGTAAGTTGGAAAAGTAAAAGTAACAAAATTTATCAGCTGAGACACATTATATGGAGTCTTTTGGGAAAGCTAAACCATTCGCTCATTTTTAGACTGCCCTGGATTTTTTAGTGTATAATTCGGTTTATCTTCTATCGCTATGTGAGATGAAACTATGGCATAAAAGGAACACCTCAAACTATTTTCCAGATTTATAGCTAAAAGTAAGAAGCGAAGGCTAATTTTTAGCCTCCTTATCTAAAATTTGTCCGTTCTTTGTACACCTTTAAATGTTAGTACTTTAATAAGATTTACACTAACGTATGAGGAACAAAGGGATAAATATTTTCCTTCAAGGGGATACATTTTCCCTTTTTGGAAATATAATCCTCATCTGGTAAAAAGTATGAAATTTTATAGATAGGCTATTCAGGAATGATCCACATAGTCTATCTATGTATCCGGTAAAATTGGCATAAAAATTGCTCTATTAATAGATAAAAAGTTAATTAAGTTTGATCTTTTTCTGATAGTAGTTCGTTTCCTAATTAACTGTACATTTTGTTCCCGAGATTGCGGAGCTTGTGATGGCACAGACATCTTGCCTGTGGAAGCCAGGGCAATCTCGGATAGGATTAAAGCAGGCTCTGTAATCTCATGTAGCTTGCCGATTTATCGGCGTATTAAACCCGCCCAATGAATTGGGCAGCTACAATTGCCAGAGAAAAGGGAAAAGTTTTAGAAAAGCTAAACTGTTACGAATCTTCGAGAGAAGAGGACTAAAATGAAGATTGAGGAGGTGAGAAGGAAATGTTAAAGAAATTTTTAAAAGGGGAAAAGGGATTTACTTTAGTAGAGCTTCTCATTGTGGTTGCTATTATCGGAATCCTGGCAGGGGTAGCTATCCCTAATTTCATGGGAGCTCGAACCAAAGCTCAGGTAGCAAGAGCCTTTGCTGATATGGATGCCATAGCAAAAGCAGAGGAGATGTATGCTATAGACAATGAGGTGTATACCGAAACTTTGACTTCCACTTACATTCAAACTGTGCCTGACGATCCTTGGGGTGGTTCTTATGATATTGTCCTCAGTGCTTCCAGTACTATGTATGTGATTTTATGTGCTTCTGGACCAAGTCGCAACGGAACTATCGTTGGTGATAGTTTAGAATGGGGCAATGATCAACGCAAGAGAGGAACGCTTGGTGGATCAGGGGGACCAGATTCTGCATATGATATAGCTAAAAATGATGATGGTAGTAATGATAATTCCTTGTGGTATAACCCTGGCGAGGGTGCAAGATCTGCAGGTAGCATAGGTTATGGGGGAGGCTAAAGTTTATCTTTACGTAAGTTACGTATCCTTAGCATAAAAGGGATAGGAAGAACTCTTCCTATCCCTTTTAGATTTTACTTTCTGGATGCAAAATTTGGTTTCCTTAAGAAAGCCTGAGGAACCTAAGTTTATCCCAGATTCGGCAAACTGGCAAAAACTCTTCACCTGGGTAGGGGAGGCTTTAGCCTCCCAATAGCTTTCAGTTCTTACTTTACAAAGGGCGACCAAAGTCGCCCCTACCCATCGAGAAATATTTTTTTCTCATAAGAAAGTAGCCGCAGGCTTTAGCCTGCGCAAAACAACGCAACCTGAAGGTTGCGGCTACTTATATGAAAGCCAGACTTGGAGTGATGTTCCAGGATAAGCTTGGTGACTATTATCTGAATTGCCGAATTCAGGTTTATTTCTCATACTTTCCATATTGGGTTACTGTCTCATACATAGCTAATAAATTTTCTGGAGGAGTACCTGATTGTATGTTATGATTAGTATTAAAGATAAACCCTCCACCTGGCGCAAGAGCATCAATTACCTCTCGCGTGTGCTGTCGAACCTCATCTGGACTTCCAAAGGGAAGTATCTTTTGAGTATCAGCGCCTCCCCAAAAGACCATATCTTTGCCAAATTCTCTTTTCAATTCCTTTGCCTCCATTCCCCGAGCAGTTAACTGTACTGGATTGAGAATGTCAATACCTATTTCTATCATGTCCGGAATGAAATCAACTACCGAACCACAGTTATGAAAGAATATTTTCGCCTTTGATTTTTTCTTGACTAAACTCGTCAATTCTCGAGTATAGGGAATGAATACCTCTCGTAAAAGACGAGGTGAAATAAGGGGTCCATCCTGCCCACACCAGTCATCCCCGAGTAGATAGATATCTAAATATTGGCCAACCTTATCTAAATATTGGTTCATAAAGGTTAATTTAATTTCGGTGATCTTCTCGACCAGTTTTTTGGCATAGGCTGGACGCAGGAGAAGATCCTCAAAGAATTTTTCCATTCCACTGAGCCAGCAGCATTGCTCGAGAAGCCCTGCTCCTATATGCCCCCCTCCCATAATAGCATAGGGAGTCTGTCGGAGAGATCTGGCTACAGGCTCTATACACTGAAAGAATATTTGGTTAGCCTTTGGCCAGGGATGCTTAATCAACTGGGCAATAGAGGTATAATTGGCTAAGGGATGCTCCATCATATCAAAGTACAACTCAGAGTGCTCAGGTTTCCCCCATTTTATTCCCCATTCATCGTAATAGTAAAGGTATCCATTTTCTTCCCAGATTTCCATTTTCCAGCCTGGTGGAATATTCAAACCAACCCCTATAAAGCATTTTTCAATTCCAATAGCATCGAGCAGTTCTGGTTCTACCACTGCCAACTGTTCCATTACAATGGCAATTCTTATCTTTTTTTTTGGTAAACCTAAATGTTCTACCAGAGCCATATAAGCATTTTTATGAATTCCTGTGAGCACGGTACTTCCTAAATCAACAGGTATCTCGTCTGGTTCTTGATGTGCCAGAGTAGTGAGAATACGTTCACGTGGGATCATGTCTTCCTCCTGGTTATGATAATAGTAATGTCAAAAGTTATTTCTTCTTTTTGTAACTTGGTAGCCGCAGGTTCCACACAGGCAAGATGCCTGTGCTACTAACCTGCGCAAAACAACGCAACCTGAAAGTTGCGGCTACTCTTGAGATGCCGTATATACTTTCGTATGCCATCCGGATGTATTTCCTATGCCTTATGAATTTCGTCCAACAACAGGTTCTTGTTTGTTATAAAGAGAAACAGATTGCTCTTAAGAGATGTTTTTATCGCTCTACCTCAGTGATTTCTATCCTTGTCTTCTCAGATACCTTTCTGTCGATCCAAACAAGAAGGTCATCTCCTTTTAGTTGGGTCTGAAAATCTTCTGCATTTAAAGAACTGCCATTAAGAGAAACAGAAGCAGAGGATGCCTTCCAGCCAATGACTCGGATTACAGGATTAAGGATATCTACTTTAGGCCTTATATCAAAGCTGACCTTGTTTCCCTGGGTCTTTCTAAACTGGTAAGCTCGCTCCGAGAAAGCATATCCTTCGTATAGGACTGATCCACAGGAACCGATAAGTAATTTTTTATTCTCGTAGCCAGTGGTTACTTCTGCTGGAGTGTACCAGGATTGGATGAGGTCGACAAGATAGGCATCATCTTTCTCTGTGGCCCCGGTTAGGAAAAGCCAGGTACAGGGTCGAGGAGGCCTGTCAGCAGGAATCCAGGTATATTGGCAGCTCATAAAGCAGGTATGGGTAGCCATTTTCCCCACATCATCTCCCGCTTCCACAGCCAGGACATAATCTTCCATATCAGTTGCGGGCCAGTGTTTAAAAATGTTCCTGCCCTCTTCTCCCCAGAAAAGAGACATGCGGGGATGGTCCTCGTTACAAGCAACACAGGGCTTGTAAGGGAAAAGTCTCTGATCTTTGGCAAACATAACATAAGGGTCGGGTCTGTCCTTAAGATGTAGCCTTCCTATGTAGAAATTCCAATCCTTTATTTGTGGATAGAAGGCACAGAGAGCTTGTGGGTAGGGAGAGCCAAAGGCTGCCCCGGGTCTTTCCGGGATTCGGGGAATTGGCCAATCCAAAGATATCTTATCACCTTTCTCATTTTGGAGGGTAAAGCACCCCTCCTTTTTCAGAACATCTTCGGGGGCAGTTCCTTTTTCATTGATTAAAATGTACTCCAGTACCTCCCAGAAGTTAGGATTTCCCCCAAAGCCATTTTCATTACCAGGCCAGGCAACAAGCTTTCTTACTGCAACCCCATCCGGATACACTGTATAGTACTCATCAGCGGTAGTATTTCCATTGAATACCTCATAACGCATATTACAGCAGGCATAGTGCCAGTGGACTTTTGCTCTCACCGGGCCTGACTCTAAAATATTTACTCTGCTATATTTGAGCTTTTTATCCATAATCGGCTCATAGCAATGCAAATCATCCGGGCTATTTGTCTCCAGCCACTCTGGGGTAAACCAAACGCCTCTTCCTAAATCCCAGCATCCTACATACTGAGCCCTGGACCAGAAAATAAGTCTCCAGGGTTTATCAAATTCCACCACTATAGCATGGCCTACCTTATCCGAGAACCTCAATTGAGTCTCATACGCCCTCATTTGTCCTCATTCCCCCTTTGATTTATATTTACTACCTCTGACCTTATTTTTAGCTCTCTCCCTGCTAAAGAATCCGATCTCATCATAATTATCTTTTATATTATGTCAAATTTGCGTTTCTCCTGGCTATAATGATACTACATACATTAAACCTGAGAACTTCGTAAAATTGACATAGTTGCAACATTGCTGTATAATTTTATACACAATAATGGAGTTATTGTGTATTCTGGAAAATCGGTAAAAGTTGAGGTTGAGTTTCTATAAAAGATTTATGGAGAAAAATTGTTTATTGCCTCAGTTTTTGTATTGGCAATCGGTCTTGCTGTTGGTTCTTTTCTTAATGTAGTGATTTATCGCTTGCCAAAAGGTGAATCTCTCTGGCATCCTCCCTCTCGCTGCCCTAAATGTGGAAGTTCTATAAAATGGTATGATAATATTCCCTTGATTAGTTATCTCTTCCTGAAAGGAAAATGTAGAAACTGTCAGAATTCTATTTCCTGGAGATACCCTTTAGTAGAAACTCTTACCGGCACTTTTCTCCTCATCTTTTTTCTCTTTCGCTTTCCCGTAAATTTTCCCTCTTTATTATTTTTTCTGAAAGACATTTTATTTATCTTTATTTTAATTCCCATATTTTTTATAGACCTAAAAAAGGGGATTATCCCCAATTCTCTTTCCTATAGCTTGATAATCTGTGGATTTATCTTGAGTTTTGTTACAAAAGATACCTTTTCCAGTCTGATAGGGATAGGATTGGGAGCGGGTATATTCTTAAGTATTTTTGCCTTAGGTTCTGTGTGGTTGAAACAGGCAGGAATGGGGATAGGGGATATGAAGTTGGCTGCTGGGATAGGAGCTTTTCTTGGATATGAGTTGGCTCTCCTCTGTTTTTTTCTCTCCGTGATATTAGGGGGTATAATAGCTACCGGTTTATTATTGGCTCATATAAAGGGGAGGGAAGACAGAATTCCCTTTGCTCCTTTTTTAGTAGTAGCAGCTCTCATATCCCTTTTTTGGGGAGAAAATCTCATTCATCTTTATCTTAACCTTGTCCGGTAGGGAGTGTTAATTGAAAAAAAAGAAAAAGGGTTGGAAATTATTCTTGATCATACTACTTTTGGAGATTTTAATCCTTAGCGGATGGGGAATAAAGGCTCGTTTGGATATAAAACAAATTCAGGATGAAACAAGATTAGTAAAAGAAGATATTCGCATACTTCAGGAAGAGAATCAAAAGCTACACCAGATGAGGGAAAATTTAGCTGTTCCTTTTTATATAGAAAAAGATGCTCGAGAAAAATTGGGACTGGCCAGGGAAGGGGAGATAGTGTACAAAATTGTTTCTCCCTGAACCAACTGACAACCATCCAGATTTACCCCTCTAACACCTTTTTGCAGTGTTGTTCAAAGAGATACTGAAAGTGCGAACTGGAGCGGGGAAAAAATCCCATTACCCTTTCCCATACATCAGGACTTTCCATACAAAAATAGCAGAATACACGGGGCGCCCTATCCTTAATCGCCTCATACACTCTTCTGAAGATTTTTATTCTCAAGGGCTTTATATAGCGTAGTTTTCCATCAAGGCCTTCAATCATCTCCTCGTAAATTATTTTGGTCTGGGGAAATCTGTTCTGGATTATCTCTTTTAAATGAGGGGGAAAACGCAGGGCTCCCAGGGATATCCAGAAAATCCGAGAAGGATCAATCAAAGAAAATAGACTCTCAATCAGTCTGTCATAATCAGTTTCCCATCCGGGATAGAAGATTAAGGGGTCAAAATGAAAACCCAGTCTGAACCCTCTTTCCTGAACAAGATAAGCCGAGGTTAATCTTTTTTCCAGGGAAGCAGTAAAATTCTCTTCCTTCTCAATTATGTGCTGAGGGTTTAAAGACCAGGAAACTACTATATTTTTGGCAGGAGTCAATGTAAGAATTCTCTGTACTTGATCAGTTTTGGTTTTAAATTCGAGTATTACGTTTTTCTTCCTTCTAAAATAGGAGATAAGAAAAGAGGAAAAATCACTCACATAGTCAAGAGCCAGACTATCACTTAGCTCGCCGTTACCTATTCTTAAAATTCTTCCCTGATATCTTTTAAGGAAGTTGTCCAGTTGATTGATAAGGCGATCAAAGTTCACATAAAAAATCAAGGGAGAATTTCCAAGATACTCTTGCAGTATACAGTACGTACAGTCCTGAGGACAGTTTATTGGTTGATTAATAATTGTATAACCACAACAAAGGTACCCCTTTCCCGTTCCAGGGCAACTCTTTATAAAATTCCCGGGAAATTCGGTCAGATAAAGCGTCTCCTTACCTTCTTCAAACGAGAGTCCTTTGCCGCTGCTTCCTTTGAGAGAAGTGAATGCAACCTGTGCTTCCTTTACCCGTCCTAATATTTTATTAACTAAAGGATGATCCTTTACCCGGGGATCAATCCATACCTTCTTTATCAGATAGTCGTCCCTCATAGTAAAGCCTTAGCATGCGAGAAAGTATAGTAATATTCTCTTTATTAGATAGATCATTCATTAACATCTGGATATATGCAGGGTCAGTAATTTTCAGAATTAACTTTAATCCAGCCTCCTCCAACCTGTGATCCCAACTAATCTGGGAAGAAGAGGCAAATTTCATTCTCCGATTCAACGCTATCAATTCTTTGTTAATTTCAGTGAGCCAAGGATATCTTTTACTTTTAATCATCTCTTTCATTTTGGCTATTTTCTGAGACCGAGTCAATTTGCTACCTGTTGAAAGTTCGCCTAATCCTAATTCCTGTATTACCTGAAGCACTTTTTTCCCTTCTCGCATTGCTATTTCTTTTAAATGTGTTAGTATGTCATATAGGTCGTACCCTTTCAGGCTAAGAGAGGTAGCCAAAGAGACTAAAAGAGTTTGTTCCCGGCAAGAGAGTCCTTCAAAAACAAGAGCCTGTTTAAGAGAAAGACCATGATTTGATATATAGGAGAGGAGACTGGGCTCATAATTTGAAACTCGCCGATAAAGCTCAATAAGCTGGTGAGAGTGAATATCGAGAAAGGAGGCATATAGTTGAGGAATCTGGGTTGATGAAACTTTCAAGGTGGTTATAGTTTTTATAACTCTGATCTTCTCTATCAGTGAAAGAGGTCTCGAATGGGCCAGGAGGGCGACAGTTAAAATTTGCGAATCAGAAAGCTCATCTCTTAAAACCCAGGCAGGAAGGGAAGAAAATCCCAGGTCTCTGGCGATGGAAAAATGTGTAAAACCACTAATT
This sequence comes from Candidatus Aerophobota bacterium, assembly GCA_030615365.1. Next base: position 19,086 of record JAUWZM010000033.1, read on the forward strand.
ATTCTGTACTTTTGTCCAGGTTGAACGACAAGGGGATCTATAACACCCAGTTGAACAATAGAGCGCCTTAAAGCTTCAATTTCTGTGGCACTCTGCTCAGCGAAACAAAAGATTTTATCCTCTGCATCAATTAAATGCAGGGGAATGTGCTGCAGGTTATCCTTCAACCACACGTGAGCACAAATTTTAGTCATTTTACCTGGCTTGTTCTCTATTTTGTTTGTTTTACACAGGAGCACTTTCTATGGGATACCTTAGACAACCAACAGTCAGTGTTATTATCCCTACCTATAATCGGGAGAATACTGTAAAAGAGGCTGTGGAATCTGTTCTGAACCAGAGCTTCTGTGATTACGAACTAATAGTGGTAGATGATGGTTCCAAAGATAACACCCATCAGACCCTTCTTCCTTTCAGGTTTAAGATAAGATACTTTTTTCAGCCAAACACAGGCCCTTCTGCCGCTCGCAATAAAGGTATCCATCTTGCTCGTGGGGAATGGCTCTCTTTCCTGGACTCCGATGATCTCTGGAAAAGGGAAAAACTAAAAAAACAGATAGAGGCACTCCAGCAATCTCCACAATTTAAGGTATGCTACACCGAAGAGACATGGATCAGGAATGGTGAATTTGTGAATCCCCGTAAAAAACACACCAAATTTTCTGGATGGATATACCCTTATTGCCTTCCTCTTTGCATTATCTCGCCTTCTTCGGTGATAATCCATTGTTCAGTATTTAAAGAAATTGGCTACTTCGATACCTCTTTACCTGTGGTTGAGGATTACGATCTCTGGCTACGAATATCCTCACGCTATCCAGTAAAACTTCTCCCCCAAAAACTTATTATTAAAAGAGGGGGGCATCCGGACCAACTTTCAAGAAAATACTGGGGAATAGACCGTTTTCGCATCATGGCTTTAGAAAAAATGACAAGACAACCCAATCTACCAATGAGCTGGAAAATTGCCACATTGGAAGAATTGGCTAAAAAAGCTAATATTGTTGCTCAGGGTTCAAAAAAAAGAGAAAAATGGAATGATTACCATTTGTACAGTGTCAAAGCTAAAAGGGCTAAAGAAAAAATAAGGCATCTCACATCTCATTATAATAACCAGATTCAATGTGTCAAAATTAATTGACAACTCTCACTTTTCAGCTAAGATAACAGCGAATTCTTAAATTACACGTTAAGAATGGACAAACCAGTGAATGTAAAGCTTAAGCAATGGATACGAAGAAATAGGGCTCCCTACCTTTTCCTTCTTCCATTCTTTATCTCTTTCAGTATCTTTATGTTATACCCCATTCTATATTCCTTGTATTTAAGCTTTCATCAGTGGGACGGAATGTCGGACCAAATCTATGTTGGTCTCGCGCAGTTCGAATCCCTTTTTAAAGACGAAAATTTTTGGATAGCTCTGTATAATACTGGTTATATCGCCATATTTAGTCTTCCTATCCAGCTCATTCCAGCTCTTTTGTTAGCTCTTATTTTGAATATATCAATTCTCAAAGGAAAGAAGATATTCAGAGCGATTTTCTTCATGCCTATAATTGTCTGTGTAGTGGTAATCGCAATAGTTTTTAATCTTCTATATGATTTCAAATATGGCCTTATAAATTATTTCCTTGGGATATTCAAGATCCCCCCTGTCCGCTGGCTGCTTGAACCGCATTGGTTTAAATTGTCAGTGGTGTTTCTGGTTGCCTGGAGATGGACCGGCTACAATATGGTCATTATGTTGGCCGGACTACAGGGTATTCCATCAGAGTTGTATGAGGCTGGTCAGATAGATGGTACCAATCACCTTCAATCATTTTTTTATATCACCCTCCCTATGCTCAAACCTGTTTTGTTATTTTGTTTCATAATGTGTATAATTAGGATCTTTAAGATATTTACCGAACCTTATATCGTGGCTTCGGCAGGGTCCGCGGGAGCCTCCCTTGCCAACTCGACTATGGTTATTTTTCTATACAAGCATGCATTTAATTATTTCCATTTCGGATACGCCTCGGCTGCAGCCTATGTTCTTATGGTAGTGATTATGCTGGTCTCCTATTCCCAGCTTAAGCTTTTTAAATAGTCATCGGTGGAACACATGATGGATTATAAACTACAAATAAGAATTGCCAGACAACTGCGCGTAGTTCCTATCTATTGCATAATAGGATTGGCACTGGTAGTTGTATTTTTCCCGTCTTACTGGATGGTGATATCCTCTCTTAAAGCACAGGGGATGATATTTTCCTTTCCTCCTATTTTATACCCCAAGGGATTTACGGTGCATAATTACTATGAGATTCTAATAACAGGAGGTTTGTGGAGGAATTTTCTCAGCAGTACAATATGTATGCTCGGCTATATATCACTTAATGTCTTTTTCTGCTCCATGGCAGGTTTTGCCTTTGCTAAATATGATTTTTCTGGTAAGAATATACTTTTTATGTTGGTACTGATAACGTTAATGATCCCCTTCCAGGTTACTTTGATACCACTGTTTTTTCTGATGTCAAAGATTGGATGGAGGGATACCTATCAGGGGGTATTTGTGCCATTTGCAATTAACGCTTTTGGTATTTTTTTAATGAGACAATTTATGTCCAGCATTCCAACAGAATTGTTAGATGCTGGGCGTATCGACGGCTACTCTGAATTTAAAGTATATTTAAAGATTGCACTGCCGCTTTCCAAACCCGGCCTTATTACCTTGACCATACTATCTATGATATACTCCTGGAATGATTTTCTCTGGCCCTTGATAGTTTTGAGCAGCAATGATAAGATGACTATTCCTGTCTATATAGCCAATCTAGTGGGATTATATCTCACTGACTATGGGGCGATAATGGCATCGGGTGTTGTGGCTACTTTACCCATAGCGATATTTTTTTTATTCATGCAGAAATATTTTGTTGCCGGGGCATTAAAGGGAGCTATCAGGTAGGCTGAAAACTTTTACGAGTTTTAAGGAGTCTCTGGAATTCAAGGGAGGAGGATAGTGAGATGCGCATAGCAATTGGATCCATTATGCACGAGTCAAACACTTTTTCCACGGTGAGAACAACGTTGAATGATTTTAACAATATGACAGTTGGCAAGGAGGTAATTGAATCTTACCAGGGTACAGGTCACCCCGTCGGTGGTTTTCTCGCCGTAGCACAGAAAGAGGGAATTGAGATTATTCCTACTATAGTAACCAACGCCTGTCCTTCCGGGCCCGTAACTGACCATGCTTTCCAATTCTTAAAGGAGAAATTGCTGAAAGGCATTAAAAACGCAGGGCATATTGATGGCGTACTCCTGGCTCTTCATGGTGCAATGCTAACAGAGAGCCTGGAAGATCCGGAAGGTAACATTCTGGAAGAGGTGCGCAGAATCATAGGAAACACTGCCTATCTCGTTAGTAGCTTAGACTCCCATGCCAACTTGAGTCCCTTAATGGTAAAAAATGCCGATGCCTTGATTGGCTACAAGACAGCCCCTCATGTTGACCGCAGAGAAACTGGGGAAGAGGCTGCCCGGGTACTTATCTCTCTCATCAAGAAAAAGGTCACAGCTACCATGGCAATGAAAAAGATCCCCATGTTAGCCTCGGGAAATGCAGCCGTTACGAGCGCAGAACCCATGGTTAGTTTACTTGAGAAAGCTAAGCTCAGGGAAAGGCAAAAGGGGGTTGTTTCTCTGTCCGTTTTTATAGGGTATACCCTGGCTGATGTGGCTATAAGTGGCCCGAGCATAGTAGCAGTGACAGAGAACAACCCGGAACTGGCGAGAAAGATAACCAGAGATCTTGCCAGGGAAATGTGGAGGGTAAGGAAGGAGTTTCGCTTTGAACTTACGCCAGTGCCTGATGCTATAGATCAGGCCTTACTTACAGAAGGAGGACCCGTTGTTATTGCCGATATGGGGGATAACCCCTGCGGTGGAGGTTCAGGAGATGTGAACATACTTTTAGAGAATTTAATTGAGAGAAAGGTCAGGGATGTTGCAGTCGCACTATTTGTGGACCCAGGCGCTGTAAAAAAAGCTATTGAGGCAGGAGTTGGTGAGCAAGTGAGCCTGGAAATAGGAGGAAAGATAGACACTGACGCTTGCAAACCGCTCAAGGTCAAGGGAAAAGTCAGGTTACTATTCGATGGGAAATTTATGCACAAAGAGCTGGTTGCACAGGGTACCTGGGACGACATGGGACGCACAGCGGTCGTTCACATAAATGGCATTGAGGTAGTGATAGTCGAAAGGACGATTCGGGTTTCAGATCCGGAGATCTTTAGAAGCGTTGGCATTGAACCAAAAGACAAAAAAATAGTAGTAGTAAAGGATGGTCTTCAGTTTTTAGTATGTTACGAGCCTTTTGCCAAAAGAGTCATTTTTGTCGACACTCCGGGGTGGACATCTCCCAATTTATCTTACTTCACATTTAAAAATCTCAAAAGACCCATTTTCCCCCTGGACGACGATATACAATTTAAGGATGAGTGACTTTTTGCTACAATGATCTTATCCTGATACAGCACAAACATAGTTTCTTTTTGTTGATACTGAGAATGGTGGTCAAAATCCTACCACAGAAGGAGGTGAAGGAATAGCAAGGTGGTTGGTAGGAGGGAAATGAAAGAAAGGTTTTTGAGTAGCAGTGGCGGAGAATTTTTCACGATAATTATGTAGTGTATTAAAGAGGAGAGTAAAACAATGAAACAAAACAAAACGCATAAGATCTACAAGAAAAGAGTCTTTTGGAGTCTCTTGGTGACGAGCTTTATGTTGGCATTCGTGTTGAGCATTGGCGCCGGTGCCGCAGAACTCAAAGGTGAGATCAACGTGTGGGCTTGGAGTCAATCAGCACGCGCTCTTGAATCTACTGTAGCGGATTTCAATGAAAAATACCCCGGCGTAAAGGTAAACATAGTAGAGCTTCCGTGGGCAGAGGTACACAACAAACTTCTTATTGCGCTTGCCGCAGGTAGCGGTGCGCCTGATGCCTCCTATGTAGAGGGCATTATGTCCGGTAAATATGCAGGGAAGCACTTGGTAGACCTTACCGACAAACTCAAACCATTTATGTCAAATATAAGCAGCGGTCAGTGGGGTGAGTTCTACGACCCTCGAACTCCGGATAAGATATATGGTGTTCCTGGGGGCCCAGGTCCTGCTGGAATCTTCTACAGGATAGATTTTTTTAAGGAAGCAGGAATAGAGGAGTTTCCGGAAACGTGGGATGAGTTCAGAGCTGTGGGAAGAAAAATGATAAGCCAGGGTAAATACCTGTTAAGCTGGGACTATGTTCGAACTCGTACCCTTGCCTTTTATTACTTTCGTCCTCTGTTGCTGCAGCTAAAAACTGGATACTACGACAAGCATGGTAATGTGCTCTTGGGAGATGAAGCAAGTATAAGAGTGACCCAACTTATGTATGACATGGTCAATAAAGATAAAATGGTTTACACAGATGCTCTTTACCGGCAACCAGCCTGGTGGTCAGCAATCAAGAGTGGAGACATCGCCGCTATTCTGGGGGGATGCTGGATGGCAGGACCCTTAAAATTTGAAGCACCCGAGTTGGAAGGGGCGTGGAGATTTTCTCCTGTGCCTGCTTTTGAAAAGGGTGGCAACCGCGCAACCAATCAAGGTGGGGCCAGTATCTGTATCCCTGCTCAGTCCAAAAACCAGGAAGCTGCCTGGGAATTCATAAAGAATGCCTTTCTTACCAGGAAAGGTGCACTCACCATGTACAAGAAATGGAACGCCTTCCCGCCACTACTGGATACCTATGATGATCCAGTATTCAGCGAACCCGATCCTTATTTTGGTGGACAACAGGTAGGGCTGATATGGACGAGTTTGGCAAGAGAGATAGCCCCTTATTACTATATGCCTACATCAATTCAAGATGAGGATGTGGTTAACAAGGCACTGTCGGACATCCTCCAGGATAAAGCCGATGCTGAGCAAGCTCTAAGTAAAGCAGCAGAAGCCATTAAAAAAGCCCTGGCCCGTTTAGGGATACCGTTAGGTAGTTAGCGGTATCAACTCTCCAGAGAAGATGATTTTCAGGGGAAGATGGTTCATTGCTCATAATTAGTCATCTTCCCCTGTTTTGTATTGGTTTCAAGAAACACAGTGGGTTTATCGTAGACGAAGGTGACGATTGCTGAGGCGGTAGCAGAATCGATGACGGGCAGTTCCACCAGAGGTTGGATCTGAGAGGGAATCTTACCACCAATTATTGATTAATCTTCTTCTTATTTTTATCGGAAGATCGCCTCCTGCGCTTATATTCCACTGCTCACCATGGGTGATCTTTACACTCTTACAGAGTTATACCCCTTCTTGCTCATCCAGTAGATGGCATGTCTCTCCTGCTGCTCGAGTGTTCTCCTCCTGAAGAAGTCCCACGCGAGGCTATAATAAATTCCATAGGAAAAGCCAGAGAAAATTCCATAGTAAAAAAAGATATGAAAAAAATAAAAAAGATGCTAAAATTCTTCCTTGAAATAATAATCAAGGAGGAATTATTAGATGATAGGAATCGTTATGTACACAACAATAAAAACCTCCAAAAAATAAACAAATCTACTGTTAATGTTGAGGGTAAGCTGGTTCCGGCTGTCAGACAAAAGGTGAATCTTTTTTATAAGAGACTCAATCGGCAGGGAAAACCTGATCTTCTCTCAGGCAAAATTTTACTCTATAAATAAAAAATTGGACTATTCAAACTTCAGTAAAGAAGAGAAAGAATTTGCTTTATTCTTGAGTTGTTATCTCATCTAATACAATAATTTTAATTTCCTGTATTTGCTTTAGATTTCTATCGTTGGTCAAAAAAATCTCTGCTCCATTCAAAAGTCCTGTAGCAACCTGAATTGCATCAGGAGTATTAAGTTTAAATCCGTTACCATCATACTTAGCCCGCAGCTCCGCAGCTTTCCCTGCTACTCGTTCATCCAAGGGAAACATCCTTAGATAAATATTTCCTAATAAGAGATTGCAATATTTATCTGCTATTTCCCTGGCACCTTCCTTAATAGGCTTTATTAACACTTCTAGAAGAGTTAGGTAAGAAGATATCCCAAGAATGTTTCCATAAGAAATTTCAGAAAATATCTTTTCAACAATAGAAATATACCTTTGATTCTCTTCTATGAAATAAATCAATGGTGCCGTATCTAAACAGATGCAATCATATCTTTCTAGATTGAATGTCACTCTCCCCATTCCCTCCTGAGTTTACTGACATACTCTTGGGCATCTTCTCCTTTCCACAGTTCTTTTCCTAAGCCACGCAACTCAAGCAAACTTCTTGTACCCTGCTCCTCCTGAGCTATAATTATAGAAGTTGATCCTGTACCTGAGGAAGTTTGACCAATCTTTAATAATTCTATTGCATGAGAGATAACATCTGAAGTATATACATATTCGTAAGGTATTTTGGGAAGAGCGAGTGTAACCATCATATGACCTCCTCTTTAAACAATTTTCTGGCTTTACCAGTAATACTGTTTTCAAATGCTACTTCAATATTTTCATGAGCCTTAATTATATACTTACCTACATCTTCTATGGGGAACGGTTGGGGTAAAGCAAAAATGTCATATATATCAAGCATTTCAGCAGAAGTCCCAGGTAATTCTGGAGGAGCTGTACTAAAAGTAACCGTTAAACTGTGATCTTTATGTTTAGGTAGAATTTCTAATCTCATCATAAATTTACCACTCATAGCTCCTAAACTTTCTGGAACCTCGGGATACAGATTAAAATAATCCTCCATTTTAAATTTAACTGTAGGAATCATTATACGATTAATATATCTTACACCCATTCGTATGATTCCCTTGGGCTGGGCAATTTCAGAATAATATTTAAGCATCTCATCGACAACTGGTTTCCAGTCCTCAAACCTTGGATATGGTCTCAGTTGATTTATTACAAGAAGATTATTCTCAATCTGTATCAATCGTGACCCGTCTTCCTTAATGAATTGTATTCTGTGTTTCCTTCTTTGCATTTGGGTCACTCGTGCTTCTTTTGGGATGTTGACTTGAACAAAAATCTGCTCTAATTCTTGTTTTTTAGGATAATTTTCTCTTACTTTTTCAAAAAATAAACCAAATAAAGTTCCATCCCATTTGGACTCATGAAAGTAAATTTCGCATAATGCTTCTACCACCGGTGGATTTTTGTATTTTTTGCCCATTTTTGTTTTCTCCGGCACATTCTATCTTCCATCTTTTGATGAGCATAGGCTCATTATATAACATAATTTATAGTTATTTTCTGTGAAATACCTTCAAGACGCAATAACTCTTATTCAAAATCATCTTTTTAGCTTCTTCTCAATCCATTTACCCTAATCCCAAATTCCTCCAATTACTAAAATTATTTTCCTTGAATTCCACAACCCTTTTATCAGAGATATATCCACCTTGCAGTAGAATCTCTCTCGAGGTCATTTTTTGGAAGTCACTTTGGTAGATTAATAGAAGGAATAACTATGGGAAAACAAAAGAGTTCGGTCTTTCGAAAAATAAATTTCGAACCGAAACTTCTCAAAAATCTCTTTTTGCTTAAGGTTTGCTTATCGCTTTCGGTGAATAGGGGATCTCCATTTACATCAAAGGCATAATTTGTAAACAAGAACTAACCCGTTATCAACATTGAGGTAAGTTGGCTCCCCGGGCAGGACTCGAACCTACAACCTAGTGGTTAACAGCCACCCGCTCTACCATTGAGCTACCGAGGAAATTATATTTTTATTATACAATAGATACTAAAAAAGGCAACTTTTTTCTTTAAAAATAAAAGGGAGGCTCAAGGCCTCCCTTTTATAACTCACCTATTTACATCATAAAAGTCCCGGCAGCGTCCTACTCTCCCACAGAGTTGCCCCTGCAGTACCATCGGCGTTAGGGAGCTTAACTTCCGTGTTCGAGATGGTAACGGGTGTTTCCTCCCTGCTATAGCCACCGGGAAAAATCAAATCTATCTATTGCTTTTAAGTAACTGCACAGCGAAGGTTATCATTATCAAACCCTCGGTTTATTAGTACCAGTAAGCTAAACATGTTACCACGCTTACACCACTGGCCTATCAACCTGGTAGTCTTCCAGGAACCTTACCTTCTTTAATGAAGTGAGAGATCTTATCTTGGGGTGGGCTTCCCACTTAGATGCTTTCAGTGGTTATCCCATCCGGACATAGCTACCCAGCGATGCCACTGACGTGACAACTGGTACACCAGAGGTCCGTCCATCTCGGTCCTCTCGTACTAGAGACAGCTCCCCTCAAATCTCTTACGTCCACGGCGGATAAAGACCAACCTGTCTTGCGACGGTTTAAACCCAGCTCGCGTGCCGCTTTAATAGGCGAACAGACTAACCCTTGGGACGGGCTACCGCCCCAGGATGCGGCGAGCCGACATCGAGGTGCCAAACCTCCTCGTCGATGGGAACTCTCGGAGGAGATAAGCCTGTTATCCCCGGAGTACCTTTTAGCCGGTCAGCCACGGCCCTCTCACTCAGAACCGCAGGATCACTAAGCCCTGCTTTCGCATCTGCTTGAGATGTCTCTCTCGCAGTTAAGCTCCCTTATGCCTTTATACTCTAAACGCGATTTCCATACGCGCTGAGGAAGCCTTTGGACGCCTCCGTTACTCTTTAGGAGGCAACCGCCCCAGTCAAACTGCCCACCAAGCACTGTCCCCCATCCGGATAACGGATGCAGGTTAGAATTTCAACATGGCAAAGGTGGTATTCCACTGATGGCTCCAGGGAAACTAGCGTCCCCCCTTCTAAGCCTCCCACCTATTCTATACAAACCATACCAAAATCCAATACCAGGCTACAGTAAAGGTTCCGGGGTCTTCTCGTCCTGCCGTGGATAATCGGTATCTTCACCGATACTACAATTTCACCGAGCCCCTCGTTGAGACAGTACCCAAGTCGTTGCGTCATTCATGCGGGTCGGAACTCACCCGACAAGGAACTTCGCTACCTTAGGACTCTTATAGTTAGAGCCGATGTTAACTGAGGCTTCAGTTCAAGGCTTGCACCTCTTACCTTAACCTTCCAGCACTGATCAGACTTCAGTCCCTATACATCCCCTTACGGGTTAGCAGAGACTTATGTTTTTAGTAAACAGTCGCTTGGGTCTCTTTGTTGCAACCTCTT
>JAUWZM010000068.1 GCA_030615365.1 Candidatus Aerophobota bacterium
CAAGGCGGGTCTATGCGTTCAAACTCTTAGTTATCCTGTAACTTGAGACATCGCCCATAAGAGCCACAGCATAAAGATAAGAGTAGAACTTAGCCGCAACGTTGGAAAGCACCGAGCAAAGAGCAGCCTCAGGCTTTTTTCGTCGTTCTATGTCAAGATCTTCTCAATAACACTTCGATCTTTCTTTTCAATTCTGCTAAAATATCAATAGAGGGTAAGACAAGGCTTTCTATCTCGTCAAAAGGTTCTTTAATCCTTAAGTTACGAGATTGCCATCTTGCCCTCCCTAAATTGTTAGTTCTTTGTCTTCTTTTAATAATATTTCTGATAGCTAGGTCTCTATCGTAAGGCTGCTTAGTTTTCATCATTTTGTAGACAATGTCTGAGATCTTTCTATCGACTCTTTTTAAAGCCTGAGATTTGGAAAGACCTCGAGAGAGACATTTTTGATAATAAGCTTTTGTTAAGGGTTCTCTGAGCTCTCATCTAATTAAATTTAGGGTTACTCGACTATAAGGTTAAGTGAGCTCACGCACTCATCTTCTTCGTGAGAACTATGGGTGATTTTTCTTTTCGTACCACTTCTCCATCAATTATACACTCCTTGACGTCTTTCCTGGAAGGAAGATCATACATTATATCCAACATAATATCCTCTACTATAGAGCGAAGTCCTCTTGCCCCCATTTCTCTTTCAAAGGTCAAATTGCTGATTTCCTCCAGAGCATCGTCAGTAAAGGTAAGTCCAATCCCCTCAAGCTCAAGAAGTCTCTGATACTGTTTTATTACCGCATTTTTTGGTTCGAAGAGTACTCTTTTTAGCTGACCCTTAGTGAGCTTGTCCAAAATAGCAATCACCGGTATTCTTCCTACAAACTCCGGGATAAAGCCGTACTCGATTAAGTCCTCGGGTAAAAGTTGTGTTAAAATTTTTGCAGGATCCTCTTCCATTTTAGAGGAAAATCCCATAACTTTTTTCCCCACTCGATCTCTTACTATTTCCTCTAATCCAGGAAAAGCTCCCCCGCAGATAAAGAGAATATGAGAAGTGTCCAGTTGAATAAACTGTTGGTGAGGATGTTTTCTCCCTCCTTGAGGGGGAATATTAGCCAAGGTTCCCTCTAATATTTTGAGCAGAGCTTGCTGGACTCCTTCCCCTGATACATCACGGGTAATGGAAGGATTGGCTCCGCTTTTCTTGGCTATCTTGTCAATTTCGTCTATATACACAATACCCTTAGAAGCAAGAGGAGTGTTAAAATCTGTTTTTTGCAACAATCTAAGCAGAATAGTCTCTACGTCTTCTCCTACATAACCAGCTTCTGTAACGTTGGTGCTTGAGGCAATTACTAAGGGAAGATGTAAAATTTTAGCTAATGTTTTGGCCAGCAGGGTTTTTCCTGATCCGGTAGGTCCAATAAGCAAGATGTTACTTTTCTCAAGTTCTACTTCTTCTTTTGCCTTACTGAAAAGAATTCGCTTGTAGTGATTATAAACAGCTACAGAGAGAACTTTTTTAGCTCGTTCCTGCCCTATCACCCATTCATCTAAATTTGTTTTAATTTTCTTCGGTTTGAAAAGGTTCTCTGCTTGGATAGAATGGGAAAGATTATCATCTTCCCCTTCCAGAATTTGCCTGCAGTAGTTTATACATCTGTCGCAAATATGAACATTTGGTCCGGCAATTAATCTATTTACCTCTATCTGAGCTCGACCACAAAAAGAACAATGAGATATCTTTTCGTTTTTCTCTTTCATAAAAGGTTATTTTCTCCTTTCAATTACCTCATCGATAATTCCGTATTCTTTCGCTTCAGAGGCAGTCATATAGAAGTCTCTATCGGTATCAGTCTCAATTTTTTCTTTGGGTTGCCCGGTGTGTTTTACAAAAATTTCATTTAACCTTTCCTTTATTTTCAAGATTTGTCGAGCCTGGATTCCTACATCTGTAGCCTGCCCCCTTGTCCCTCCCATGGGTTGATGAATGAGAATACTAGTATTGGGCAAGGAAAACCTTTTCCCCTTCGTTCCAGCAGCCAAAAGAAGAGCTGCAGCACTAGCTGCTTGCCCCATACATATTGTAGAGACATCCGATTTAACGTATTGCATAGTGTCATAGATAGCCAGACCCGAAGTTACCAGTCCACCAGGAGAATTAATGTATAGATGGATGTCTTTATTTGGGTCCTGAACCTCCAGAAAAAGCATTTGAGCAATAACAGTGTTCGCTACAGCATCGTCAATGGGAGAACCAATGAAAATTATTCTGTCTTTAAGCAGCCGAGAATAAATATCATAGGCTCTCTCTCCGCGAGCACTCCTTTCTATAACCATAGGAATTAGAGCCATTTCTCACCTCTTTTATTTTTTAATTATTCAGCCACCAAGACACGAAGACACCAAGTAAACCCAGTCTTAAAATTTTTAGCGTCCTCTGTGTCTTCAGTGGTTATTTTTTTAGTAATACATTCTTCTTTTTCAAATAGAGTTTTAAAATTTATATCGCTATTTTTGTGCCTTGGTGACTTAGTGGCCGAACTGTTACTATTTTTTAATTGATGGCAATAGATTTTCCGACATATCAGCCTGTTGATACAGAAAATCTATCACCTTCACCTCTTTTATTTGATTTCTTATGTTTCCCAACCTTCCTTTGCGTCGTAAGTTCTCTTTGAGGCGTCTTAGTTTTTCCCCTTTTATTTCTCTTTGCGAGAAGGATTTTAGAACCTGCTCTATTTCCTCTTCTTCTACCTTGATTTTTTCATCTTCTGCTATTTTATCCAGAACAAAGGAGGTTTTAAGGTCCTGTTCGGCTTTTAATTTAATATTCTTTTTCAAGGATTCCTCATTCAAATTTTGTTCCTTTAAATATCTGTCCAACGTGTAATCCTTGTTTTTTAAATCTTTCTTTAATTTACCAATTCTACTTTCTACCTCTTTTTCCACTAAGGAAGGAGGGACTTCTACTTTAGATTTTTCCACTACTTTTTGTACTATTTTGGTTTTTACTCTGCGCTCCTCTTGTTGATTCTTAAATTCCTTTAAGTTTTTTCTTACATTATCCTTTAGGCTCTCTAAATTTTCAAAGTCTAAGTTTTTAGCGAATTCATCATCCAAAGGGGGAAGTTTCTCCTCTCTTATTTGTTTTATGTCAACATTAAGGTTAGCTTTTTTGCTGGGGATTTTTTTTTCTGGATTCTCAAGAGGAGATTCAACCTCTATTTTTTTAGTTTCCCCCACTTTTGTCCCCAGAAGTTCTTTCTGAAAAGAAGGTGGGAAATTAGGTGAGCCAAGCTGATACCAGAAATCATTTGCTTTGCTCTTAGATGGAGCCTTTCCCTTGGATAAGTTTCGATAGCTAAGGTATAACCAATCGCCATTTTTTGCTACTCGATTTTTCACCAGATAATACTGAGCATACTTTTTTTGTAAATTTTTTAGTTCCTGTTCTATATCCTCTTCAGTTACCCCCACCTTTTTTTTCTTCACCTTAATTCCTCTGTAAGGACTTAATTTTACTTCGGGGTTAGTTATCAAGTTTATCTTCAAAATTAAAGACTGGTCTTCAGAGAACTGGAGAACTTTAACTTCGGGCGTAGTTATAGGATCTATATTTTTTTGTTCCACAGCTTCTTTATACACCTCAGAGTAAATGCTTTCCAAAGCTTCCTCTCGTATGATTTCCTTCCCAAATCTTTGCTCGAATATCTTTCTGGGAATTTTCCCTCTTCTAAATCCAGAAACAGTCGTTTTTTTGGCTAATTTTTGAAATGCTCTAAAAAACTCTTCTTTTACTCTTTCTTTGGAAATCTCTACCTTTAAAGTTATCTCGGCCCCGTTTTTTTCTTCTGTTACTTGCATTATCCCCTCTATATTAATAAGTAATGTAACAGCTCAGCTATTGAGCCACAGAGGCACAAAGTAGTGATATACACTCGTCTATTCGTTCTGGTTTGCCTCGTTTACCGCACACCCACTGCCCATTATATAGCACTTATGCTTTTTGCCTCTTCTGTGCATTCACCCATTTACCTATCCATCCATTACCCATAGATGGTGCGAGAGGCGGGATTTGAACCCGCACGAGTTTCCTCACTAGATCCTAAATCTAGCGCGTCTGCCGATTCCGCCACCCTCGCATTTTGCTAAAGAATATTATTATACTAAAATTTTGTTATAGTGCAACTACTACTTGTCAAAGCAAAAGAATTATGGTAATCTTTTAATAGTGAGAGGTGAAGAATAATGAAAGATTGGGAGAAGAGATTACTTTTCAGGGGAATTCTGGTTTTAGATGGAGCCTGGGGGACAGAAATGATAAAGCGAGGACTTGTGCCTGGTGAGTGCCCGGAACTGTGGAATCTAAGTCGCCCTGATGATGTGTTAGCAGTTGCCAGATCTTACCAGGAAGTTAAGGCTGATATTATATTGGCCAATACATTCGGTGGCAATTGTTTTAAATTGAAAAAAGCTGGTGTTTTATCTCAAGTGTGGGAAATAAATAGAAGAGGCGTGGAGTTATCTAAGGAAGCGTCAGGAGATTCCCTGGTATTTGCCTCTGTTGGTCCTACCGGTGAATTTTTGAGGCCTGCAGGCACAATTACAGAGAAAGAGATGGTTTTATGTTTCTCAGAGCAAGTGAAAGCTTTTGTGGAAGGAGGTGCTGATGGGGTAATCATTGAGACAATGGCAGATCTCAATGAGGCTAAATGCGCCCTAAGAGCTGTGAAAGAGAATTCTGATTTTCCAGTAGCAGTATCGATGACTTTTAACAAAGGAAAAAGATATGCTACAATTATGGGTATAACTCCAGAAAAAGCAGTGGTTGCATTAGAAGAAGCTGGAGCAGATATAATAGGGGCAAATTGTGGCTTTGGAATAGAAAACATAGTGGAGATAGCCCGCATTATGCGTCCTCTTACTACTCTGCCCTTGTGGATGAAACCAAATGCAGGAGTTCCTCAACTAAAAGGGGAGAAAACTATTTACCCGGAAACTCCAGAGCAAATGATAAGGTTTATTCCTGATTTGATAAAAGCAGGAGTTAGTTTGATTGGTGGATGTTGTGGAACTACCCCTGAACACATCCGCTTGATTGCTGAGAAAGTTCCCCGTTACGCTGATATAGCTCATAAATATTTGGAAACAGTGATTAAAAAATTTTCTTAGCTAATAATTAATGGCAACACTAAGAAGGGATATGGAAGCCACGGGGTGCACAGAGGGAATACAAGACGTGAGAAGTAATATGTAATGGGTGAAAACCTTGTTACTTATTACCAATCACTTATCACATATTACAGTTATTTGTGTCCTCCGTGGTTAAGTTTTAACATTACTCAATTAAATTATAAGGAAGAAATATGAAAATACTGTTAATCGCACCAACCTGGAAAAAAGAGATAAAGGCTAAAAGAATGGGCAGAAACAGAGTCTTTAAAGCCCCTCCTCACAATCTTCTTATTGTAGCTGCTCTCACTCCTGAGGATATAGAAGTGGAGATAGTTGATGAGAATATAGAATGTATAGATTTTAATAAAAAGGCTGATTTAGTAGGGATAACCACTATGACTGCCTCCAGTCCTCGTGCCTATGAAATAGCAGATATATTTAGAGAAAAAGGAATTCCAGTGGTCTTTGGGGGAATACATGCAACGGTTTTACCTGAGGAAGCAGCCCAGCATGCAGATGCAGTAGTGATAGGAGAGGCAGAAGGGTTATGGGAGAAGGTAATTGAGGACTTTAGGCAAGGAGGGAAACGAGTACTGGCTAAAGTCTACCGAAGTTCTCAGAGACCAGATCCGGCGAACATACCTATTCCTAGAAGGGAACTCATTAAGGACAAAGGTTATTTTCTTAGCCGTTTTTTACAATTAGCCAGGGGCTGTCCCTTTGATTGTAGTTTTTGTTCGGTCTCTAAATTTTTTGGCAAAAAATATCGCTTTCGTCCTGTAGAAAAAGTAATAGGAGAGGTCAAGGGTATAATAGGTAAATCTTTAGCAACACGTTTTTTAGGATTTCTCGATGATAATATCGTAGGAAATATTACCTATGCCAGAGAGCTATTTAAAGCTCTGATACCTCATAAGCTTTTATGGGTAGGACAATCTTCTATCAATATAGCTCAGCATGAAGATATTTTACAATTAGCGGCAGCTAGTGGATGCAAAGGATTATTTATTGGCATTGAGTCAATTTCTGAATCCTCTTTAAAGGAAGCTAATAAGTCTCAAAATAAGATAAAATTCTACGAGAAGGCTATTAAAAAAATCCATCAGTTTGGGATATCAATTGAAGGGGCTTTTATATTTGGTTTTGATCATGATGATAAGAGTATCTTTAAAAAAACAGTAAAATTTATAGAGAAGGTGAAATTGGATGCTGTTCAATTCGCCATTCTTACTCCTTTGCCGGGAACAAGATTACATGAAAAATTAGACAGAGAAGATAGAATTATAGATAGAAATTGGTCAAATTATGACCTGTCTCATGTGGTCTTCCAACCAAAATTGATGACTCCTCAGGAGCTAAAACTTGGATTTGACTGGGCTTATAAAAGGATTTATCGTCTTTCTTCTATTTCTAAGAGATTAACCGGTTTATTGAGAGGAGGAAGGTGGAAATATTTACTTCCTGCTCTTACTTTAAACTTAGGTTATAGAAAAACCTTTAAAGGAAAAGAAAAAATATAGTAAATCTTTATTTAATATCAGGGGGAAAAAATGCCGCAGTGTAAACTAAATGTAACGTTGTTGGGAATGACACAAGATGCAGTTTCTATTGTATATGCTGCGTGCAGACAGTGTTATTCTGCTCAATTTGCCAAAGATATATTCGATGAGGAGAAAAGCGATATAAAAAAACAGGCAGAATTTATCAGGAAAGTGGTTGAATCTGGCCACGAGAGTCCCTTGGAGCATGTAAAATTTACTTTTGCCATAGAGGGTGTATCCAGAGCTCTTACCCATCAGTTAGTGAGACACAGAATAGCTTCTTATTCTCAACAGAGTCAAAGATATGTCAAAGAGACAAACTTTGACTATATACTCCCTCCCCTGATTAAAGAAGATGAAGTCTTGAGAGATGAATTTGTGGAGATTATGAAAAAGATTCAGATAAGTTATGGTAGAATGCTAAGTAAACTTAAGGAAAAGGGCATCGTTGGCGAGAAGGCAAACCAGGATGCAAGATTTATTCTTCCTCAGGCAGCTGAGACTAAGATAGTTGCCACAATGAACTGCAGGGAGCTGCTTCATTTTTTTGAACAGAGATGTTGCACTAGAGCTCAATGGGAAATCAGAAATCTTGCAGATAAGATGCTTGAGATATGCAAAAAAAATCTGCCAGCGATCTTTTCAAATGCAGGAGCGAAATGCAAAAGATTAGGGTATTGTCTTGAGGGAAGAAAATTTACCTGCGGTAAGTATCCTTTGAAGGAAGATGCGATAAGGGGAAGGGGAAAAGGCGAAGGTTAAGGTTAAGGCTAAAGGCTAAGGGGAAGGGGAAGGGCTAAGGAAAAGGCTAAGGCTAAAGGCTAAGGTTAAAGGGGAAGGGAAAGGGTTAAGGTTAAGGCTAAGGTTGAGGTTAAGGTTAAAGGGAAAGGGAAAGGGTTAAGGTTAAGGCTAAGGTTGAGGTTAAGGGGAAGGCTAAGGAAAAGGCTAAGGCTGAGGTTAAGGGGAAGGGAAAGGGCTAAGGAAAAGGCGAAGGTTAAGGTTAAGGCTAAAGGCTAAGGGAAAGGGAAAGGGTTAAGGTTAAGGCTAAGGTTGAGGTTAAGGGGAAGGGCTAAGGAAAAGGCTAAGGCTAAAGGCTAAGGTTAAAGGGGAAGGGGAAGGTTAAGGTTAAAGGATGAAGGCTAAGGCTAAGGGAAAGGGAAAGGGGAAGGTTAAGGTTAAGGCTGAAGGCAAAGGGCAAAGGGCAAAGGGAAAGGCTAAAGGGAAAGGCTAAAGGGCTAAAGATTTGACGTTCGATATTTTATCCAGAGGGCAAGCAAAGATGTGTAGTGTATGAAGGCGTAGATGCGTGGAGGTAAGTGAGATGAGAGGATATGTTCAAGTATACACGGGAAACGGAAAAGGCAAAACAACAGCAGCCTTTGGGCTTGCCTTAAGAGCAGTAGGTGCCGGGTTAAAGGTGTATATTGGTCAATTCCTTAAAAATGGAAACTATAGTGAGATTAATTCCATAAGTAGATTTAAAGGTCTTGTCAAGATAGAACAATTTGGTGGAAGGCATTTTATAGATCGGGGAATCACAGAAGAAGATAGAAAATTTACCCAGAGGGGATTTGAAAGAACAAGAGAAGTTATTTCTCAAGGGGAATACGATGTGGTTATTTTAGATGAGATTAATGTTGCTCTCCATTTTAAACTATTATCCGAAGAGGATTTAATAAAGGTAATTAAAGAAAAGCCATCTCATCTTGAACTGATTTTAACGGGAAGATATGCCTCTCCTCGAATTGTGGAGATAGCGGATCTTGTTACTGAGATGAGGGAGATAAAGCATTATTTTTTACGAGGGATCAAGGCAAGGCGCGGGATTGAAAAATGAATATTGTAGTATACAAAAATTAACAGGGAGGGAAAAAGTTGTTTACCGTTATTGCAGAACGCATCAATATGACCAGAAAGAGTATTAGAAAGAAAGTATGGGAAAGGGATGCTGATTTTATTGTTTCTGTGGCGACGAGACAAGCGAAGGCAGGGGCCACTCATATAGATATTAATGCTGGCGGAGATCCAGCAAAAGAGGTAGATGACATGAGGTGGTTAACTGAGATAGTATCCAGGGCAACAGAACTTCCCCTTGTATTTGATTCTACCAATTCTGTAGCAATAGAAGAAGGGTTAAAACTATGCAACCGACCTGGTAGTATAATAAATTCTATCACTGGAGAAAAGGCACGCATTGAGGGGGTTTTGCCTTTGGTAAAGAAATACAAAACAGGTGTCATTGCCCTCACAATGGATGATAATGGTATGCCGGAGGATTATGAAGGAAGAATAGAAATTACCAGAAGGCTAATAAGGATAGTTGAATCTGAAGATATTCCCTTGAGCAGAGTGTATTTTGATTATCTTGTCCGTCCTGCTGCAACCAATCCAGGGCAGGCAAAATTTATCCTGGATGCCATCACTGCCACGAAAGAGGAATTCCCACAGGCCCACGTTGCCCTGGGATTATCAAACATCTCTTTTGGACTTCCTGATCGTAATAATTTAAATAAAGCCTTTTTAGCTATGCTTATTGGAGCTGGATGTGATGGAGTGATCATTGATCCCTGTGAGCCTGGAATGATGAGCACTTTGCTCTCAGCCCTCGCAGTGCTTGGATTAGATGAGTACTGTATGAATTATATCTCTGCATACAGGGAGGGAAGATTAAAATAACAATTTTAGGGGGCATGGAAAGCGCAGTTATTTTACTTTTATCACTCGTTATTGATCTTATCCTGGGAGAGTATCCCTCTTTTATTCACCCTGTAGTCTGGTTAGGAAAGGTTATCTCTTTAGAGTTAAGAGTTATTCCTGGGCGAGTAAAACGTGTTCAGATTATTTATGGCTCTGTAATAGTGATATCAACAGTAGCTCTTTTTGCCTTACCAGTCTATTTTCTTTTATCCTACCTCAAGGGGGTTAGTCCAGCAGCTTATATTTTAATTGCCGCCTTTCTTTTTAAGTCAACCTTCTCTGTTAAAAAACTACAAAAGGTGGCCTTAAGGGTGGAGGAATTACTTGAGAGAGGCGATTTAAAAAAAGCACGAACTAAGATGAGCTCTTTAGTGAGTAGAGATGTTGACAGACTCAATGAGCCACTTTTAGTATCGGCTACTGTAGAATCAGTGGCAGAAAATATTGGTGACAGCTTCATAGCCCCTTTTTTTTATTTCATTTTCTTCGGCGTACCAGGAGCGATAGCGTATCGTGTAGTAAATACTTTTGATGCCAGAATTGGATATCACGGAAAATATGAGTATTTAGGGAAATTTTCTGCCCGAATGGATGATGTGTTGAATTTCATTCCGGCAAGGATCTCTGGAATATTACTGGTGATAGCTACGTATCTGTGCAAAAAAGATGGTAGAGGTGCCTGGGCAATTATGTTCCGTGACCATAAAAGAACTGATAGTCCTAATGCTGGCTGGCCAATGAGTGCCGTTGCTGGAGCACTTGGAGTCCAACTGGAAAAGGTAGGATGCTACAAGTTAGGAAATGCGAACAACTCCCTGTCCCCCCGACTCATTATTTCTGAGGTAAATATAGCAAGAGTATCTATTTTGCTTTGGGTTTTGCTTTGTTTGATTATAAAATGGATTCAGATTTTGTGACTATTTAGCCACGGATTCACACCAATGAAGACAAACAAAAGCAAAGTTTGGTGCCAAAGATTTATTGGACAAAAAATTGAAGGTGAAGAAATTGTTAAATTATTAGTGGTCGAGTAGTAATAATTTTTTTAAGTAATCCCGGTAAATTATCTCCCAGGAATACTTCCTCATTACTTTTTTGAACATAAAAAATGTCGGTTGATGGTCAATATAGCGAAGGATCCTTTCTGCTATTAAAGAAGGGGGATCTGTTAGGTCGAATTTGAGGGCAAGATCATCTACAATTTCAGTAAGGGGTTCTATATTACTGCAAGCAATGGGTAATTTCATAGCCCCTGCTTCTAAAAGAGGAATACCAAATCCTTCTTGAGATGAGGTCAAGAGTAGTAAATCGCATATAGAGTAAAGATTTTTTATCTCTTGATAGTTCATTTTAAGAGCGTAGCTCTCCCTCAGATCTTGAATAAAAACTATATCTTCCTCTACCTTTAGTCTGCGGGAGAGTTGATATAGATAGTTAAAATAGCTGGTAGTTTCAGGATTATGAGGATCAGGAGGAGCGGTAATTAAAAATTTGCAGTTCTTGCCCATTTTTTTAAATTCTTTTACAATTTTAATTCCCAACTCACAATTTTTGCGCTTTAGTATACGAGAAGGAAAAAACATAACCAGATCAGCATCAAATAGTTTCTTATCCCAGGCTAATTTCCAGATAGAGTCAGATACGTTTAAAAAGGATTTAACATCCACTCCATTGGGTATAACTTCAATATGGTCTTCTTTTATTTTAAAAAGCTGAGATAGTTGCCTTTTTCTTAACCGGGAGATAGTGATATACTTCGCATTTTTATTGAATGTACTTAAAAGGCTCCAGGGATACTCTGAAATG
This sequence comes from Candidatus Aerophobota bacterium, assembly GCA_030615365.1. The sequence continues at coordinate 11,217 of JAUWZM010000068.1, forward strand.
TTTTTTATTGATTGCAGGTAGAGGGGATTGGTTAAGGTAGCATCATGACACCAGATGTAAAACTTTATTTTGGAGGAAAGATTATTGATAATTTCATTGAGAGCAGATGTGAGGGCAAGATTAAAATGCATAGTCATAACATTGTGGATTATGCAGGTATCTACATCTTTTAGTAGGGCCTTTACCCTGCGAAAAATTACTTCTTTTAATCGATAAAATTGTGTCGAGACTATTCCCTGTTTTAATTCCTTTTCTATATCAGGAGAGCTGTGAGAAAGAGAGCTGATCTCTGGAAGTATCTTTACCTCAATGTGAGGGGTATTTTCTTCCCCTGTCCCAGTGACAATTACTATCTGATGGTGATTCTTAGCCAATAGTTGAGCATGAGAGCGCATTACAAACTCTACTCCCCCTGTTGCTGGAGGATAGGAGTAGTGCACGATAGCAATTTTTTTACTCATTTCTCAGTGAATGAATCAGACCTCTTTTTTCTCGGTATTCTTTAATTTGAATCATAGGTAACCTTTCTGCAAAAGTAAATTGTTCTTCCTTTAAAACGATTTTCTCTCCCCGTATCTTGGCTAAATTGAAGGTTTTTTCAATTCGTTTATTCACCGATATAATTTCCTGTTCTTGAAGACGAGTAAAAAAAGTGCGTAGAATAGCAAAGGACATTTTTTCCAGCTCATCCAGCCCTCTATTTCTGTGAATTCTTTTATCTAAATCAACTTGAGCTAAGCTTTTCAGTCCCCATCTCTCGTAAATATCTATCAGGAGACCTATCTCTACTCCGTAACCTACACGAAAGGGAACACTCTCAAGAATTTCTCTCCTTCCAGCGTATTCACCCGAGAGGGGTTGAAGAAATCCAGAAAGTTCAGGATAAAAGTTTGCCAGAAGAGGATGAACCAAAATTTTTGTAACTCTTCCTCCGCCAGAAGGTCTCATTCGGTTTCCAATTTTCACGGGTCTTTCATAAAATGCCTTAACGTATTTTAAATGGTCATATGTTAAGAGAGGCCCCAGAAGGCCATAGGCAAATTTAGGATGGATATTTTTAATATCCGCATCTATCCATAGGATTATATCCCCTTCCAGAAGGTAGAGACTTTTCCAGAGGTTCTCTCCCTTGCCTTGAATGAACCCATACTGAGATAGACATTCAGAGGCTATATGCACATCAGCTCCAGCCTCCCGGGCAATTTCTCTGGTAAGGTCAGTAGAATCCGAGTCTATAATAGCAATCTCATCCAGTAAGGGATAGCGTATCTGTAGTTCATCTCTCATAATTTTGATTTCCTCACCTATGGTTTTTTCTTCATTTAAGGTAGGGAAACCAAGACTGATTTTTAAATTCTTTTTCTCTTTTAATTCTATTAAGTGTTTTATGTTGGAGAAGGAGGGGTGATGGTAGGTATTTGTGTTAACCCAATTTTTTAGTTCTGTTTGCCATGCCAAAAATTGCTCACCTCTTAAATTTATTTTATAATTTATTATGTATTATACCAAAAATAACACAGAAAGTCAATTTAGCTAAAATTTTTAAACTGGATCGGCCTGCCACCCCTAAATAAAACAGAGAAATTGAAAGTTCCCCAAACTGACATTTAGCAAACATTCCAAAGGGAGTCAAAACAGATTTGACTTCCTTTTTCTTTTTTGATATAATCCTATATGTATATATAATATGAATACATAGGAGAACTAATAATGGCAGATAGAAAAACCATTAGCGAGATTCGTCAACAAATAGTTTATCTCAGGGAGGAGCGAAAAAGA
>JAUWZM010000114.1 GCA_030615365.1 Candidatus Aerophobota bacterium
AGAATTTTGGGAAGCTAATGAAAAAACGCAGAAAAGTTCAGGCACTAAAGAAGATTTCCGATGGGGAGGTACTATGCGCAGGAGATTTTTATATCCGTGAAGACTTGATGGAAAAGAGGTATCTGAAATTGGGGAAAAATATTCTCAATCATGTATTCAATTTATACTGGAAGGTGATAAAAAGTTTTATTTAGGATTCTATAGAATGAAAAACAAAAATGTTGTTTTGCAAATAACTCCTTTTCTCAACCAATTTTCATCAAGATTTAAAGATGAGTATGATAGTTTTCCGAAAAACAGGGAGCAAAAATGTTGTTAGGTGGCGCTAATAAATTTTAGCTGGAACTTCTGAAGGAGGTGAATTTATGTATAACTGGGTGGGGAAAAAAGTTCTTGTCACAGGCGCAGGTGGATTTATGGGAAGTCATTTGACAGAAAGTTTGGTGAAAAAAGGAGCTCGAGTAACTGCATTTGTTCGTTATAATTCTCGAAATGATCCGGGATGTATAAAAATGGTATCACAAGAAATAAAAAATAGTATGAGAATTGTTTATGGCGATCTGCGTGAATTAGAAACTCTCAGAAAAGCAATGAAAGGGAATAGTGTGATTTTTAACCTTGCTGCTCTTGTTGGTATTCCATATTCCTATATCCATCCTAATGAGGTAGTAGAAACTAATACGATAGGCACTCTTAATGTTCTCACTGCAGCAAGAGTTGAAGGGATAGAAAAATTTGTCCAGACCTCTACTAGCGAGGTTTATGGTTCGGCAAGGTATATTCCAATTGATGAAAAACATCCTAAACAGCCACAATCTCCTTATTCTGCCAGTAAAATAGCCTCTGATGCAATTGCGCTTAGTTATTACTATGCATTCAATTTACCGGTGACGATCATCAGACCATTTAATACTTATGGACCACGCCAATCTGCACGTGCAGTTATACCAACTATTATTACACAAGCTTTGACAAATCAAGGATTAAAATTGGGAAACACTAGATCTACCCGTGACTTTACATTTATTTCGGATACTGTTGAGGGATTCGTGAAGATCGCTGAATCAGAAAATTCTATAGGACAGGAAATAAACATAGGTTCTAGTTTTGAAATCTCAATTTATGACTTGGCTAAAAAAATTATTTCTATTCTTGGCCGTGATGTAAAATTAATAGAGGATAAATTAAGAATCCGACCTCAAAAAAGCGAAGTCGAGAGATTGTTTTGTGATAATTCTAAGGCTTTCAAAATCATTAAATGGAAACCTAAAATTTCTCTTGAAGAGGGGTTAATAAAGACTATTGAATGGATACAGAACTCGATGAATCTCTATGATCCTGGTAAATATCAAGTATAGTGATTTTAAGAATGTCTAGGAAAGGATGGTAGTCATATGAAAGCAGTAATATTAGTAGGAGGATTAGGAAAAAGATTGAGACCACTGACCTTTTCTATCCCCAAGTCTTTACTTTCTGTTGGGGGAAAGAAACCTATTCTCCAAACAATAATAGAACATCTAATTAAATTTGATGTAAATAAAATTATATTTTCCACTGGATATCTGTCTGAGTTAATAGAGGTTTTTTGCGGCGATGGCTCAAAATACGGTATTACTTTCCACTATACAAAGGAAGACATCCCCTTGGGAACCGCAGGTCCACTATCCTTAATGCGACATTTAATCGATAAAAAAGAGGATTTCATCCTTATGAATGGAGATATCATCACAGATCTTGATTTTTCTAAAATGGTCGCATTTCATAAAATGAAGAAATACCCTCTTACTGTCGGGTATACAAAATTTATATATAAATCTCCTTTCGGTGTTTTAAAAATTGCTGAGGATAAGATAAAAAGAATTACGGAAAAACCTTCAATGAAATATCTAATCAGTAGTGGAATATACATTCTAAACTCGTCGGCACTGAAATATATACCTGATAATACTTTTTTTTCAGTGCCTGAGCTTATTAACAAGTTATTGGCCAAAGGTGAGAATGTTGGTGCGTACTATATTCATGAATTTTGGTGTGGAATAGAGGATATTTCCGATCTGGAAGTAGTTTCTTCATTAAATATAAACAACAAGAAAAAAACATGAGAGAGATGTGTTTAAAAACAAATCACACTCCAATATTACTTAAATATTATACGCAGGAGATTTTTATATCCGTGAAGATTTAATTGAGAAGAAATACTTAAAATTGGGGAAGAGTATCCTTAATCGTATATTTAATTGGTATTGGAAAGCGATAAAAAGTTTTATTTAGGGTTGCAGAGGATTTATAAGATGGAAAATGTTGTTTTACAGATAACCCCTTTTTTCAGGCCTGATATGGGTGGCGTTGAAACTCATCTTGATGATCTTTGTGAGTATTTAAGAAATAATGGATGGTACACATATGTATATACCTATCAGCCACTAAAGTTTAGAAAAAGTGTTTCTAAATTAGAAAAAAGAAAAAATCTTGAAGTACATAGGATAAATTGGATTAGAGGTAACTGGGCCAATGTCTTTGAAAATAATCCACTGATGCGGTTTTTGTATTTAACCGTTATGCTGTTAGTATATTGTTTTTGGTTTATGCTTTTTAATCATAAAAAGATTAAGATAATCCATGCTCATGGAATGAATGCAGGCTTTATATCAGTAGTTTTAAAAATATTCTTTAAGAAAAAGATTATTTTGAGCACTTATTCGGTATATAATAAAAATATTGATTCAAGTAAGAAATTTGTTAAAAAATTCATCAGTCCTATATTATCGAATCATTTTGATAAGATATTGACTATTTCTAATGGATCTACTGAAGAGTTGGTTAACCAGGGTGTTGGAAGAAAAAAAATTCAGCGATATACTCATTGGGTAGATCAAGATATTTTTAAACCGTATAACAAAGAAAAGGTAAGAAAAGAGTTAAATTTAAATTATAAGAAAATTGTTTTATTCATTGGACGTCTAATTCCCGCTAAAGGTGTTAAATTATTGGTTGAAGTAGCAAAGCAGTTAAAAGAGATTGATTTCGTATTTATTGGAGACGGACCTTTATCTAATTGGATGAAAAAACAAGAGAATGAAATGAGTAACATTCATTATTTGAGAAAGGTTGATAATTATGATTTGCCCAGGTATTATTCTGCAGCAGATTTGCTTTGCGTCCCTTCATTATGTGAGGAGGGTTATGGAAGGGTTATAATAGAGGCCATCTCATGTGGTACCCCTGCTATTGGCAGTAATACAGCAGGTATTTCTGAGGCAATTAATGAGAAAATAGGAATTCTATTTGAACCATGCATAAAAGATATTAAATATGCAATATTGAATATTTTGGATAATCAAGACAAATATAGGAAAAACTGTTTTGAATATAGCAGGAAAAAATATTCAAACACTAACGCAGAAACCATTATTAATGCATATCTGGCGGAATAAGGGTAGGCTTATGTGAAGAAAGGGGAGACTCCTATCTCATGAGCCGGTGTCACTTTTGGAAAAGGAAGACAGATTTGTTAAGGAGGAATATTGAAATTGTGCCCAGGAAAAAAAATGAGGAGACCTACCGGGGAGAAAAGGAAAAAGTTCTGGATATTGAGTTTGCGAGCTTTTTTTGTCCTTTTTGTTCTGCAAACTGTTTTGCCCATAGCAGGGGTTGATCTGATTGATTCTGTAGAGGCAAGAGAAAGTGAAGTACCTTATTATTTTAAACTTTCGGTTGATCCAGAGAAACATAATGATTATGGTTTGAGTTATCCGGTAACCTATCAGTTTGCCATTCCTTCGGGCTCATCAGACCTCAGAGCACATAAAAAATACACCAAATCTGGAAGCTGGACGAAGATTACCGAGAAGAGGAGTTTGGATTTCTTCAATGGTATTGAGGCAGTTAGATTTGACTATGATAACAATAAAGCATATATCTCAGTCGCCTTTAGCGATGAGAGCGATGAGACATTACTGAAGATACCTGCAGGGTTACAAAATTCGGTAGCTACTTATGATAGGATTCCAAAACACTATGATGATCGGGATGCGGCAGTGGTCTTTTCAGCAGATGATTGGGACGGCACCTCTTATATTGATTCAACATTTCGACAAGCCTCCGATATGTTTACCCGCAAAAAGCTGTGGCTATCTGTGGGCGTCATTACTGAGGGATATAGCGATGACTCCATATGGGGGAAAACCTCGCCTCCCGACTGGTCCCATATTCAGGAGAAAATAGATGCGGGGTATATCGAAGTCGTATCTCATTCCAGGACTCATCCAAGAAAGGTTCCCTACGATGATTATGACTCGGAAATAGGTGGAAGCAAACAGGACATAATTGACAATCTTGACCTCCCATCACTTTACAGAAAAGGAGACCGTGAATACATATGGGGTTTCACCTCACCTCACAGTAAATTTGACGAGACCATGCACTCCAAGCTCGGTCAATATAAGTACTTAACGGTATTGGCCGGTTATCCCTATCGTTATCCTAAATTCTATCAAGATGGGAGTTTCCCCCCTTGGGATGCTGAGCATGGTCTGTATGAGAGATGGAATCGCTGGGCATATCTAGAAAACGAAACATTGTCTGAACTCAATTACCAGTTTGACAAAAGGACTGGTGAGGGGAAGATATATCACATCGGACTTCATCCCTGGGCACTTTCTTTTTATTCAGGCAGCAAAATAGATAAGCATACAGACTATGTAAAAGGGAGAAAGAACCTGTGGTATGTTGGTTATGCTGCTTTGATGATGTATCACTATGTTGAGGATCAAAAGGTAGTTACCGTCGAAGAGAGCTGGGAAGCTGAGCTCTCTGATGTATTCTCCTATCCTAACCCTGTCTATCCGGCTAAAGGTCAGGTAGTTAAGATTGTAGGTCTTCCTCAGAATACTCAAAGGATTGATATTTATACTATTGCAGGTGAGCTAGTAAGGTCCTTTGAGAAAGGTGAATTTAATTCCACGGCTATCTGGGATTGCAAAAACGACCGTGGTCAAGAGATAGCCAGAGGGATTTATATTTATCTGGTTATTACTGCGGATGGAAAAAGAAAAACAGGAAAAATCGCTATCATTAGGTAAGTAGATTATGGGAATCTCTCAGGTGAACTTAGATGTCATTTTCATATTTTATCAGTCTCCAAATGGAAAATCTGGTGAAAGAGCTTCTTAAAGAAATAAGGCGAAGTTAGTGGGAAAGATAATGAAGTGCCCCCAGCTTTCAAATTCATCCAGGCGTCTTCTGATGAATATTCGATTCCTGGCTGTTGCCGCCATTGTTCTGTGGATAGCTAGCCGCCTGATAGTGGGAATGGGTAAAAATGCCGTTTCTTCGCTCCATTTCATCCTGAAAAACCCATCCGTCTCCTATGATGGAAAGATGAGAAAACATTGGGGAAATAATTATCTTCTTTTTAAATTTGTAAAAGAGAACACCCCTCCCAGCGCTACCATAATGCATCCTCCCCAGGTAAGACCTTATAAAAATGCAGGGAATGGGACTCTGATGCAATATTTTCTCTATCCAAGGAAATTTCGATCCGGTTCTCGAAGATCACCTACAGTTCACCACAAAGCCACTCATGTTCTGGTAGCCTGGGGAGAGTGGTGGGTTAAAGATCGCAGATGGCATGGTTGGCCAAAGTTCCCCGTCAACATGAGGAGATTTTATCATCTACCCAACACCAGGAAAATTCTCGTGGATGAGTTGGGTGTCAGTTCTTCTCTCCCTGGCATTGGTTCAAAGCTTTCTCAGGAAAATGTAAAACATCCTCCTCAGCTTTTAGAGAATTATATTTCCGATGCAGAAAAAAAAGTCGAGCATCATCAGCGGATAAAAGCTGGGAATCATCTGGTGGAGTTTATCCAGCTAAGCTATACTTTTAATGGTTATGACTACTGGATGAAGACTGTTGATCTTCCTCTTACTGAGAAAACAGCGGTCAAAGCCAGGGTAAGATCAAATATCAGGCACGTGGTTAATTTGGTCGCCGAGGTTAAATATGGCAGTGGTAAACTGGCTATTTTTGGCTCTAGCCCCAATGGAAAAGAAAACCTATGGGAGCCTTTGATCATCACCGACCTTTATGAAAGAGCCGGAGGGTTTGCTCTGGCCAGAGGTTGGTCCAGCAAGAAGATGCGGATTACCCGAATTGGTATAAATACTGGCTTTCCCCGCGAGATGCCTTATTTAGAGAAATACGGGGTCATAGAGCTGGAGAAAGGACAGCCAGGAATAAAAGAGAATACTGATCCCAAAATTGATAATGCTCCTCACTTTTTGAAGATGGCTAATTATTATCGGGCAAAAGAGCAATTTGAGAAAGCTATAGAGTATTACCAACTAGCAGAAAAGCTTAATCCAGTAGATGCTTGGACCCACTGTAGTTTAGGAGATATACATACCAAAATGGGCCAGCAAGCCAGGGCAGTAAAAGAGTATGAAAAGGCAATTAACCTTCAGCCCAACATATCCTGGTTTCATTTCGCCCTGGGCAAGGTTTATAAGGGACAGGG
>JAUWZM010000120.1 GCA_030615365.1 Candidatus Aerophobota bacterium
TCTATACATAGAATTTTTACCCGACCAATCAGGGTGGCTGATAAGATGAAAACCGGTGTAAGGTCCATAGTATTCTATATTAGGACAGGCACCTCCACCAAATATCTCCTCTGTCCCTGTTCCATGAAAAGAAGGGGGCCATTTCTCCCCATCAATGAAGATCATATCATCTCCCTCTCCCCACCAACCACCAATGATGTTATCTACATTCAAAAGACAGCCTACGTAGTTTCCCTTTCCCTCAGCTTTTAGAATAACATAATTTTCCTCTCCGGTAAGGTTCTTTCCTATATCCCCGGTTTGATTTTCTGGAGTTAACTTCTCTCCTTCTGGCAAAATTGCCTTACAGGGATTCTCTCTTCTCCATTGAGCATGAAACTTGCCCAGTCCTTCCTCTAACTCATTATACTTCTCATAGTCTATATGATACCACAGCGCATCAAGCCCAAAAAGGTCAGATTCATTCGCTACTTCAATGACAGCTCTTTTAGAAAAGGGCATAGGAAAATAGCAGTTGATCCCATGGGTGTTAATGGATGGATCACCAGGACACACAGTTAACAAGAGGGAGGTAAAATACCGTACCCGGCAATGTCCAATTCCAAAGAAATCCCCTACAGGAACCTCTACGCTTGGTTTTTCCTCCCCATCCCAGTACATTCTAATAACCAGATTTCGAAGATAAAAGCGATCCATGGATAGTATGGTAAAGTAAATGTGCTGAATGCATCCGGGATTTTTGATATCAGCTAAAATTGCCTTTTCTCCAGCAGGAATGCTTATCCAATCATGATTACCCCCGCTCCTATCCCAACTGGATATCCTTTTACTACGATAATCCTTTAATCTTACCATACCTTCAAGAAAACTTGTCCATTTTTCATTTGGATTCTTCATTTTTTAACTCCCTTCATAGTTTTATAGGTTGAGTATTATCAAAAAGTAATCAACGCCTTAGTTTCTCTAAAAATAGCCTATTTTATCAGATATAAAATAAACATTTATTCAATGGTAAAACTATTGTTTCTAACAATCATAATTCATATAAAAATTTTGTCAAATCTAACTCAAATTTGGTTACAATGATACTATGAGCTCATTCCATAAATCTTGTTAATTTTAACTCCTGGTTTTGTCTTAATCCTACTGTTTCTGGAAATATTAAATTTTCTCCTTTGACTGTAACAGAAATCTCTTTTTCCCCGGTTGTGGTGACCATACTTGCCTTGCACTTTCCAGCGTAACACTCAGGAATTTTAAGGCGTAAAGATTTGATCTTTTCACTGCCCCAGAGAATCCTTATCTTAGCCATGTATGAATTTTTGGTAATTTCTTGAAAGAATTTTCCCCAACAGGTATTCGTGGAGAAGAAACATCTGAAATCCTCAGGATTTATTCTGGGATCAAATCCGAGTTCGTTCTTTAACCCATTAAAACTATATCCGGAAAGGGCAAGGAGAACTGACCAGCTTGCCATCTCCCTTGAATAATGACGCACTTTATCCCCGGGCTCATCATATGGATTTCTCCTCATCCCATCGTGACGTTCTCTTACACCCTTTACAATGGTAAGTCCTTCTCGGATAAATCCCTCATGTATCAAATGAGCTGCTACCTGATACTCAACTCCTCCCCATACTCCATCGCAGTAAGGGAATGCAGGTTTTGGTCTTTTTCCCCTGGGCCAGGAACAATTCAAAAGTCCCTTTTCATCGTTAAAGCATGCAGGTCCTCCGTGATAGTTATAATGTTCAAAGAAATTATTTCGCCAATTGTACTTGAATATGGAAAGCAAGGCTGAGTCTATGTGCTCTTTTGGCAGTATTCTTTCCAATCCCGCTACTTGGGCAAGCCATTCCCCAAGGAGCTGATCGGAGAAACAGCCTTCTCCATATTGGTATTTTAAAATTTGACTGGAATCGTATTTTTGGATATAGTACTCTCCGTTAAATAGCTGTTGGTCAAGGTGTTTCACTCCTTTTTCATAGAGCTGGTGGTAAGTCTTAGCCGATGCATTATCTCCTAACGATTTTGCCATTTCCTCTGCTGCTTTTAATGCTCCAAGGTAAAGGGTTCCCATCATAGTGTTTGGTCCATAAAATTCTACATCATAGGTGTTGTGCTGCTCTCCCTCCATTATCCCATCTTTGTCCTTATCCCAGCCATCCCAGGCAAATTCTAGAGCTTTTTTGGCTTTTGGCCAGAGTCGATGAAGAAACTCATTGTCTCCGGAAAGCTTCCATTCCCGGTAGAGCCTTATTATGCATCCCATCTGTCCATCAGCGGCTGGCTTCGCACCCCATCTTTTTGAACCAAGAGGAAGAATAGTTCTAAAGACCATATTACCCATCTCATCTGTATTAGTCAAAAAGTCCACCTCTCTCATGGTTCGCTCCAGTTGAGGGAACAAAAAAGCCACTGTCTGTTCATAGTTCCACACATGGGTACAATTTAAAGGACAAAATTCCCTGTCATTCAAGCAGCCCTCAAATCCGTAAAAATTACCATCAGAAAGGCGAAAACAGGTATTAGTCTTTATAGTAGAGGCCTGGCTTGATACAGCATCAAGAACATAAGAGGGTAGGGTGCTTGAGAAAAGAGCGCTATGAAAGGATTTGGTTTCTTCCTCAAGTCTATCCAGGTTACTTGCCACATATTTAGCTACATCCCAGGCGTCCTTGAACTTGGTGGCATAATATGTCTTAAAGATCTTTCTTTCCTCACCTTTTGCAAGTGGTAAAAGATTCCAGTATTTTAACATATTGGGAAAATACCAGGTTAAAATAACAGGGATTTTTTCCTTTTGTCCAGGGGAAAGTCTCAGGATTACACCCAATGTGGCTACATCGGTTTCTCCCTCTGGGCTGGCTTTTGCCTCAGGCTCCTCGGACAGGCGTTCTTTGTATTTTAACTCATCCCAGAATTTTTGAGGACCCTCCCACCACATTCCTTTTAACCAACGCAGGCAATAGGTAACATTTTTTGAAGTGGTTAATAGTCCCATGCTGCCAAATTTGGGATCATCCAAAGGGTATTTTAAACTTGTCATCTTAATGCCGGAAAAGTTGTTTTCTTTAATAAATTCATTAAGATTACTGCCAAAGAGTGAAAAGCGTCTATCATCCAGATTAAATATATTATGAGTATCTTCAAATTTGCTTTTACCATCATAACCTATAGGATTGAGAAGGTTCGCCGCTAATAAGACCTCTACTTCTTTTTCAGAGGTGTTTTCAATGGTAAAATTAAATATCGCCACTGGCAGGCCCGAATCAAAATCGTTTAGTGGAATAAAGGGATTGAAAGCCGTAAGGTTAACATTGATGGGTGATTCAGGTTCAATGAATTCGATACGAGCAAAGGGATAGGCACCGGTAAACCTTGCATCCCTCATTCTGGGAAGACCTGTTGAAAGCAAGCTATAAATCTTTGCATAAGGTGGTAGAGTTCTTGATTCCAGCACCCTGACAAAGGGCTCTTTATCTTTTTCTTTTGCTCTTATGGCAAAGAAGGAACAAGGTAAATTAAAGCCTTTGTTGGGACGGTTAAATATCTCCCAATCTCTTAGCTGACCCCTTCCCCCCAGTGAGATTGTTCCTGTACCAATGCCTCCAATAGGAAAGGCTATTTGCGATAGAGCCTTTCCTTCAAAAGTTCTCTGGGGACCAAAATGAAAAAGCTCAGAATCAGTGTAGGGAATTTTTGACATTGTTTTTTTCCTCTATTGATGGGCTTTACGCCCTCTCTTAATCTTTCCTGCTTAAGGATCTTTTTGGTCAGTGGTATCTATTCCTTATCCTTGGACCAGAGCTTCTTTATTCTTTCCATATTTTTACCTTTTAGAAAGTAAGGGATGTAACCTGCTGGACCAGGCCAGCCATCCCAAAAGCGGCATCCCTCAGGAAATTCGGATTCACCGTTGCTCCTCAGCCAGGCCATGAGAGCAGGATCGGTTCCTCTGCTTTTTATCTCATCAAGAGCTGATTCACGCATTCTTGCAACTATTGCTGGATTTTCCGCTGCCACATTTTCTAGTGAGCCGTATTGGGTTAAACGAGAGTTCTCAGGTTTTGCGGTAAACTCAAGATACCAATCCGAATCGAAAGCTGTGAAAAGTATCTTTTCAGGATTAAGCTTCCAGTTATCAGCCGATATGCCTGAAAGTGCAAGTTTTCGTGGTCCTTCTTTTCCTTCACGTACGAGAGCAAGGATATTGTGAGAATCGAGTCCATCCGGGATAGGAAGCTTTGCCAGACCCATAATCGTGGCAAAGACATCCTGAGGCTGCACGATGATGTTACTGTGTCCATTTCCTCCTTCTGGCAGGTATATGAACATGGGTATATGAGCTTCCTGCTCCCGAACAGGGTGGTTTTTACCAAATTTGGAACGCTCACCAACATTTGTTCCATGATCAGCAGTGAAAAGTATGGCTGTATTTCTGGCAAGGCCGGTCTGATCCAGGGTATCTAAAAGTTCTCCAAACCATCTGTCCATCCAAGTTACCTTTGCTGCGTAAAAAACCTTAAGACGACTCTTTACTGCCTCTGATAAATTTTTCTCATTTCTAATAAGGAAAGAGCGGGGATCTACCCGCCCATCATACCCAGGAGTTTTATCATACATCTTAATGAACCTTGGGGGTGCCTCCCAGGGCTCATGGGGGTCGAAGGAATCAACCCATAGCAGAAAATTATCGTTAGAAGAAACATTATCTTTAAGCCACTTGGAGACGGTAAGGAAGAGCTTGGCAACGTTCCAGTCTTCTTCTTTCTTGCGCCTTCGATTTGCACGAAAGTATGAGTCATAAATAGAGTCTTTAGCCAGATTCTTATCAGCAAAATCAAATAGAGAATCATGTTGCCAGTTTTCAGAGGGTACTGGCAGTGAATCCATCCAGGGGCGATCTACTTCTCCACCCCGAATGAAGTTCCAGGCCTGGAAAGGCCAGTCAAGGTTATGGCCACCATTAATAAGATGTGGGGTATCGTGAATAAGCTGAGTGCGGTATCCTGCTTCATCCAGTACCTGGGGGAAGGTGAGCGTATCGAAGCGGAGAGGCCTCCAGGGATGAAAAGGACCACCGTATTTACCTGTAAGTGTATCTATTCTGTTAGGTATGGTGGGATAACTTGCTGAATAACAGTGATCAAATACCCATGATTTGGCAGCTAATCTATCTATATTAGGTGTATGTATCCAGTTGTTCCCATTGGCACCAACATAATCATATCTTAAAGTGTCAACAATCACAACTATAATATTCATATAATCCTCCTGGTATACTATAAAGCAATGTCAAAACTTAACCACAGTGATACTTTAAACTAATTACTGAGACACCAAGATAGTCTGGTGGTCAATATAGTCTCATAGTCTGGTAGTCCTGTAGTTGGGTAGTCCTATAGTCCTGTAGTCTGGTGGTTCAATGTCAGATTGCTTCGTCACCTCACTCCTCACAATGGAGAACAAGGAACCTCACATTTCTTAGGAAAACTCGCCCGTTACTCATCATGTTAGAATGAGAGTAATTTTTGCCTTGAATTAAAATTATCTCTGGATTCGGCTGTCAAATTTTACCCTCAGCTATTTTAAGAATATCATCCCAGAGTGCAGAAGCCTTCTGGTAGTCTTCTTTGTCAAATGCTTCATTGATTTTTCCCAATAGGAACATTATTTTTTTTCTATCCACACCGGGAAGCTGGACCAAAGAGAGAATTCCTCCCCCTTTTTGCATTGTCTGGTAAATTTTTCTTTCCTTTTCTATGAGTTTTTCCCCTTCTAAGGGTAAAATGGGAAATCTTTTTTTTGCAGGAAGCAGGGAGGCAAACTCTTTATGAGGTTCATTTTGATACCAGTAAGCTACACTGGAATAATCATTAGCTAAGTTATTCGCATGACCGTGTTCAAGGCTCACTTTAATTGATCTTTCAAACCTTATCGGGTCATTGACAAAAAATCTATACATAGAATTTTTACCCGACCAATCAGGGTGGCTGATAAGATGAAAACCGGTGTAAGGTCCATAGTATTCTATATTAGGACAGGCACCTCCACCAAATATCTCCTCTGTCCCTGTTCCATGAAAAGAAGGGGGCCA
>JAUWZM010000013.1 GCA_030615365.1 Candidatus Aerophobota bacterium
CCTCACTGGTCTTTGTCCCTTGACTTTCCAATTGGGCCACATAGGTAGTTAAATAATCACCCGGGGGAAGATCAATAATAACAAATGTAATAACTGAAATAATTATCAGGGTAGGAATTGCAAAAATAAGACGACGAATAATATAGGAAAGCATTTAAGCACCTCAGGATTCTGCAGATTCTTTTCCGAAAAACTTCCCAAAGGAAATTTAATCATTTAATTTCTTGGCATGGTTCATTAATTATCTCAAGCGAAAAACCGCCTGTGTTTCGCAGTCCAAGCCATTAGTTCATCAGTCCAAGTCATTGAATTCTTAAACTCGGGCACTTCATCATAGGAAATCCGATAGCAGCGATAAATCCCTGACTCTATACGTATCTCACCCTCTTGCCGACGTTGAGTCTTATGTGGATTGATATATTCCCATACAATCTCACCATCAGGGGTTATCTCAAATAACCTCCCCTTGTGAGCATCCAGGGAAAGAGTATTACCATTGGGAAGTCGTTGGACACTTCCCCATTTATAGCTGAAAAATTTGTTATAATAATACTCTAAAGGATCATAAACATACTCCCAGATTATCTTCTCTGAAATGGGATTCACTTCAACAAGTCGAGTATAGAAGCGACCTTCTCGCGGATATCCCCCCACACCTCCATTATCATAAATGAGAATATTACCATTGGAGAGCATATTAGGATGATGTTGACCTATCAATTCACCTCTTCCCCACTGCCAGACTACCTTACCCGTATCTCTGCCAATAATGTAAATTGTATTAGTATTTCTTTGGCTACTTAAAATGTTCCCTTTACGGAATCTTTTGTCTTTTTTCCCCAAAGGTGTATCAGGAAGTACCTCAACAGTATTTGTATGTAGATAATCACCCAGAGCAGTAGGCAAATGAATCCCTGGTTCTTTCCGAATAATATCCCTCGTTTCTTTACTGAAACCAAATTCATCAAAGTGTTCGTGAGAATGCCATATCCAGACCAGTTTACCTTTAGGTGTTACTTCAATAAAATAATCGGACGCAAGAAGATGATCGGAAATGGCAGGTTCTTTTATCTCTTCATTAGCCAGGATAAGAGTATTACCATTTTCTAATCGCTGAAAATCATGATGAGCACCTTTAATCTTATAATTCGGATCCCATGCAACCAGTCCGGCACCTCCATGAGGATCAGATTCTCCCCCTTCAGGACGGTAGTACCAGACTACTTTTCCCAACCAATCTACCTCTGTTAGCCAGTCCGAGGCATAAATAATATGCCCTCCCCCCACATACTTAGCGTGATATGTAGTTTTAAGAGATCTATCATCTCCTCTTGCAAACCATATGTGAACAACCCTACCTTCCATATCAATTAAGTAAATCATAGGGGAACCAAAAGGGCAAAACAAAGTATACCCATTAAAACACTTTTCAGGTTTGTAAACTGTTACTCCTACAGGCCATTCTAAAATTGAGTGTTGGACCATTAAAAAACCTCCTCATATAATATGTTTAGTTTAATACTTAGTTTAGTTATTTGATTTTAACAATCAAATCGTTCTTTGAAAGCTTGACTCTGGGACCGAAACTTTTTATCCTATCCATGAAGAGCTTCGGAGAAGGATGAGGGAAAATGCAATTTCTCCTTGCGGCTTTAACCGCTATCAAAAGTGGACATTCCTGGGTCCATTTGCCGAAGATGCTAGATGCTAACACACATGTTACAACAAACTTGAGCAAGACCCTTCTACTGAGTGTCCTTGCCTGGGACAGATATGGTTCTTCATCGAGTTCGGTAAACTCCTCAGAAAGAACAGGAGGCAACCATTTTTCAGTAGTTCTATCACCGATTTTGAGCCAGGTGGCTCTAAAATTATCTATTTTTTATCTTTTTACAAGGTACGCAGGCTATAGTAGTAGTTATCAATGCATAGCCTTAGTCCTCCGTATAAAGAAGATTTATCTTGAAGAGTAGATATTTTTATCTCTGGTGGAACTTGAGTTCCCCATGCTACAATTTTTTTTAAATCATCAAGAAAGAATTCTCCTGAATGGGTTAGCCCTCCTTCTAAAATGATTAGCTCTGGATTTAGTAAAGAAGATATATTGCTAATAGTTATTCCTAAATTTTCAATCCATTCATTTACTATATTTTTGACCAATATATTACCCTTTTTATAAGCCTCAAACAGCTTTTTTGGGGTAATCCCATTAGTTAGAGTAGAAAATGCATCTTTTTTAAAAGATTCTCTTTGAATCATTTCCTTAGCTTTTTTAACTAATGCAGGACCTGTAGCTAAATTTTCCAGGCAACCAAATTTGCCAGAGCTTTTAAATAAATAATCTCTACCGGGGATAAACCAGCCAACCTCTCCTGCATAATAATTTGTTCCCCGGAATAGTTTACCATTTATAATGATAGCTCCCCCAATTACTGTACCCAAGGAGATATAAACTATATTCCTATATTTTTCCTGTTCTTTCCAAAACTCTCCTATGGCAGCTAAATTGACATCATTTTCAATCCAGATAGAAATAGGAAGATTCTTCCTTAATTTTTCTCTTAATAGATATCCCTCCGCTCCTTCAATATTAGGGGAGGAGCTAACAGTTCCCTTTTCTATGTCTACTACTCCTTGGGCTGCAATTGCAATACCCTTAAGTTTTTTCTTAGGGATATTAGCACCCTTTAAGATCTTCTTGATTTTTTCAGGGATAACTTTAATTATTTTATCCCAATTATGGGGATTATTAATATGGTATCTTTCCAGAAGCTCCCCCGATAAATCACCCAGACCAAAGGTAATTTTAGTTCCCCCTATATCAATACTCCCAAAGTAAGCAGCTTTTACATTAAACTTCAATATTTCTGGTTTTCTTCCAGTGTTTCCTCGATCTTTGGGAGAATTTTCTTTAAGAACTAACTTTTTTCTTAGCAAAGCGTCAACTGCTCGGGATACACTGGGCTTACTAAGGCCGGTTTTGCGAGCAATTTCAGCTCGGGAAATGGGACTATTTATTCGAATTTGCTCCATAACCAAACTTTGGTTTAACCTACCCATAGATTCTGGTCTGGTAACAATTTTTCCGAGGGTATTCATTTTCACCTTTTTAGTTAATAACCTTTCTTAACTAATTATATATTATATGCATAGTTTATTTTCTGTCAAGGGCGCGCATCAAATCATATAAAATCTAACCGAAAGAGTATTGGTTAAATAATATAAAAAGTAACCGAGAATAGTGCCACGCGCTTTCGTTTACGCTCAGCGCCCCTTCAAGATACCCCCACCCTCAAAGAGGATGGGGGTATCTTGCACTATTAGTGTACGTTGTGCTGAGATTGCTACAGGATGGTGGGAAGGAGAGGCAGTAATGGGTAAAGGCCAGAAAAGAACATTTAATATCTTAAAGGTTCTTATTGGAGCCCATTTAAGGAATCGCGTAAATAAGCTACTTTTTTTGACCATTACTTCATCAAAGAAAACATCTAAAAGATTCCCTTACGCGCTTCTTTTTTTAAAGATACCAGATAAATCAAGAAAATCTTTCACTTCGTGAAAGATAACTTACCTTTTTTAATAATGAAAATTTTTGGGGAAATTGAAGTTCTTAGCTTCCATAGTATTTTTCTACCAGAGGTGCTATTTCATCTTCTTCTATATTAATAATTTTTAACTCTCTTTCTGCCGATTCCTCAGAATCAGAAGCATGGGCACCGTTCTTTATTACATCATGACCAAAATCTTTTCTCACTGTTCCTGGTGCAGCTTCCTCAGGATTGGTTTCACCCAGAACTTTTCTAATCTTGCGGATAGCATCCTCTCCTTCATACACTAAAGCTAAGCATTTCTCCAACCCTGGTTTTTTCCTATCCTCTAAAGGTGTAGTTTCTGGATTTTTCCCGCTCATAAATTTAATTATCTTGTTAAACTCGTGTTGAGCCTTATAGACTTTAAGTTCCTCGGCTATTTTCTCCTCTATTTCTTCGGGAAAAGTAAAATCAAATTTTCCCGTAAGAAAAATGTGAATTTCCTGACAGAGAGCTCTTTTCATTTTTTCAGTAAGTCTTTCCTGAATGGGTTTATAGAAGTTTTCTGCCTGCTCGACTCCCATTTGAATTACCTTTGCTCCAATAATGAAAAGGCCAGTTTGAGAGAATCTATCTATGATATTACCGGCTTTAGAGCTTAACTCCTGAAAGCTGTCGGGTTTTATAAGCACTAAGGTTTTTTGTGGTTTCACTTTGGGAGGATAGGAGATTACTCCCTTTAGGACTCCCCCATCTTTTTGAGAGTACTCAGACCAAACTTTAAGTTCTTCTTCCACTTCCCTCTCACCCATACCAATAAGAGCTGCTGGTTCAAAGTACTTAATCTTCCCTCCCTCCTCTATGTAGTCACCGTACGTTCCCCGGATGGTTTCTCCTATGGATACTTTAGTAATATGACCTACCACTCTTTTTATTTCCCTTATTGCGTTTTCTCCTTCGAAGAGAAGAAACATAACCCGGGGAAGAAGATCACTCCTTTTTTGAAGAAGATAGTTAGCAAAAAGGTACTTTTCAATTTCCTTAACAATTTTATTATCTACCTGATGGAAGGCAAGCATTACGCTGGCGTATTTTTTTACTAATTCCTCACTCGGGGAAAACATTCTTGCTGCCACCAGATTTAGTTTTCCCCAGGAAAGAAGGCGATTGATTACCCCTCCGGTGCGAGATTTTCTGATAGTATAGGGATTAATTAACACATAACCTAATTGTTTCGCCATGACCCTGCCCTCATATTTTATTGCTAATACTATATTAACTTTTTCTAAAAATGTCAAGATAGTCCCGTAGTCCCCTTACCAATTGTTGATATCATCCTCCAGATAGCCGTTAGCGTTTCCCTTTCCACTGGGACTTAGCTCGTCTACAATTCCATCATTATCATCATCCATTGTATTTTGGCAGTAGTTTCCATCCTCAAATTCATTCGCATCCTTATCATCAGTGCCCGTTTTCCCATCATATCCCTTGGAATAGATGTCAAAGCTAACGGTATTATGAAAAGGAGGATGGGTGACAGAGTCATCATCTTCATCGGTCCGATATGTCCATACGTGAATTTTGTCTTCTTTGCCCCGTGCCCAGGGATCCAACAGCTCTCCTGTGAGAGAGTTTGCTTCCTTTTCTCTAAATTCAAGGTAAGGACCATTCCATCCAGGTAAATCTCGAATAGGATCATCTTCATCGGGATCTAAAGCTTCTCTTAAAGAAGCAGAGTTCTTTTTATCAGGAGGATAAAGCCCGGTATCTATTTTGTACATTGAAATGGCGAGTTCCAGTTTACCGATGAAAGATTTTGCTGTTGATCGTTTAGTTTTCTGGATAGCAGTGAAAAAGTTAAAGATCGCTACTGTAGAAATAATAATTATAACCGCTACCACTATCAGAAGTTCCACTATGGTAAATCCAGAGGATCTCATGTTTGCTCTCTTTAGAAGTCTTTTTACATTAACAAAGTATCAAAAGTTGTCAAGAAATCTTGGCCAGCTTTTAAGAAAAATTTAGATGATTTGGAGGGTTGACTTGACAGAAAAAAGGAATATAATAATATAAATATGAGAACGTTATGCTACCTGCTTGCAATGAAAGTACCTATAGATAGTATAATGAGAATATTTAAAAGAGTAAATTTGTCAGGAAATGGAAACGTTATGCTATTTATGGAGATTAAATGAAGAAGAAAGAATTTGAACTCATTAAATTTCTCCGTCTGGGCAGGGGAGGCTTTAGCCTCCCGATTGCTTTTTAACTCTTGCTTCACAGAGGGCGACTAAAGTCGCCCCTACCCACAAGTGGGTTGTTTAGAATTTTGGTGAACCGAATAGGGTTAAAAGGACAAAAAGAGGAGTTCTTAAACTGCCTCAAAAATTTGAAAATAGTGTTATGAGTAATGATAATCAAAAGAAAAAAAGGGGCAATGTTACCCTGAGAGATGTTGCCTTAAGAGCTGGGGTGTGCACCTCTACTGTGGGAAGAGTGGCGGGAAACTATGGATATGTGAGTGAGAAAACCAAAAGAAAAGTACTCAGGGCAATAAAAGAAATTGGATATTATCCTAATGCTGTTGCCAGAAGTCTAAAAACCAGTCGTACTCAAACCATAGCTTATCTTGTGCCCAGTATAACCAATCCTTTTTTCTCGCAAATAGCAAGCTCTATCGAAGATCTTGCCTCATCTCATGAATATAACTTGATCTTGTGCAATGCCGGCACGAAAGCTGATAAATTAAGAAAAATAACCACTATGCTTTTGGAAAGTAGAGTAGCAGGCATAATACATTCTCTACCCAGTACAGATGCCCTATATAACCTGGTAGAAATTTTTCGAAATGCACGTATTCCTATTGTTTCTGCTGGGTCTCGCAGATTTACAGAAGTAGATAGAGTAATGACCGATGAGGTGCAGGGTGCTCAAGATGCCACCCGGTTCCTTCTGGAGCTTGGCCACTCTCGTATCGCACTTCTTGCGGTCAAAAATAGTACTACCAGCAAGCTAAGGACTCAAGGATACAGAAAGACCTTTCAACAAACAAAGAATACACTTAATAAAGAGCTCATTATAGAAGGTTCTGATTTCAGTGAAGATTCTGGATATACACTAATGAAGGTTCTTTTGAGTAGAAGCGAGCGCCCTACAGCAGTAATTGCCTTCAATGATGTTATGGCTGTGGGTGCCATACGTGCTATTGAAGAGGAGGGTTTATCTATACCTAAGGATATTTCTCTGATAGGTTTTGATGACACCATCGCCAGACTAACTAAACCTCGTCTTACTTCAGTAGCACTACCAATGAGAGAAATAGGCAGAGTAGCGATCCGAATTTTGCTGGATCGTATCGAGAGAAACGATAGGGGAGAGCCAAAAACAATATTACTACCGGAAAAGCTTGTAGTAAGGAATTCAACAGGCAGGCCTTCCGCAAATCATCGTTTATAGCTTCACTTAATGAAGAAAGGGGAAACGTTAAATAATCAAATTTCGTAACAGTTCAGGTCACTAAGTCACCAAGGCACAAAGTAGTGATATAAACTCGTCTGCCTCGTCTATTTGGCCTGTCTGGTCTATTTCGTCTATCTCGTTAGTCTCGTTCTTTTCGTTGATTTCATCAATGTATTAACTCTTCTACGTATTAATCTTGGTGTCTTCGTGTCTTTGTGGCTGAATAGTAACTAAATTTCTTTTTAGAATCTTTCAGGAAAGAATGAACCATGTCAAATTTTGACTTACTCAATAATAGAGATTTCATGTTCTCTAAAAATAATTGCTAAGAAAGAAAAGGCAAAAACCCAAGGAGTGGGATTTAAAATAGCTCTCACTCTAACTAAGATTTTGGATGTAAAGTGGGTTATAAGGAGCATTAAATGGCTAAATTATCCAAAAGAGCTAAAAGAGAAGCCTGGTTAGGTTATGTCTTTCTTCTTCCCTGGATTGTCGGTTTTGTTGCATTTACAGGAGGGCCAATTATTGCCTCAGCCGTAATTAGTCTAACCAAATGGCCAATTATTGCCTCTCCTAAGTTTATTGGTTTAGATAACTATGCTCATCTAATTAAAGATCCCTTTTTCTGGCAGTCTCTTAAGGTAACAGCAATTTATATGGTAGTTATTCCCCTGCACATTATGGTAGGATTATTCATCGCTACACTTTTAAATAGCAAGATCAAAGCCCTATCCTTTTTTAGAGTTTTATATTATCTTCCCTGTGTTGTTACCGGAGTAGCCGTATCCCTGCTCTGGGTATGGATATTTAACTCTCGCTTCGGCATTTTTAATCTCTTACTGTCCAAGGTGGGAATTAGGGGTCCAGCCTGGCTGGCCTCTGAGGCCTGGGTCCTTCCTGCCTTTATTATTATGGGAATGTGGGGAGTGGGTGCACCTATGTTAATTTACTTAGCTGGTCTGCAAAACATTCCTACCTCTCTTTATGAGGCAGCTACCGTAGATGGAGCTAATCTCTGGCAAAAGTTCCTGCATATTACCTTACCGGGAATAAGTTCTATTCTACTTTTTAATCTCATTATGGCAATTATCGGAACCTTTCAAATCTTCACCCCCGCCTTTATTATGACTGGTGGAGGACCTAATTATGCCAGTTTATTCTATGTTCTTTATCTATACCGCAATGCCTTTGAATGGTTTAAAATGGGCTATGCCTCAGCCCTGGCCTGGGTATTGTTCCTGATTATTATTATAGTAGTAGTAATTATGTTAAGATTATCGAGAAAATGGGTTTATTACGCGGGCGCCAAGTAAAGGAAATTACAATGGAAAAAAAGATAAGTTGGATTAAAAGAAAAAGTACTCAAGAAAAAATTAAGAAAGCGACTATTTACTCTCTTTTAATTGCAGGAGGAATTATTATTCTCGTTCCCTTTTTCTGGATGGTTTCCACCTCCTTAAAGATTCCTGGAAGGGAATTTATCTATCCTCCACAGTGGATTCCTCGTCCTGTCAACTGGAGTAATTACCCTGAGGGATGGACTCTGTTTCCTTTTACCCGATGGCTCGGCAACACTCTTTTTATTACCATCTTCTCTATTGTTGGTCAGGTTGCCTCGGTTAGTTTAGTGGCCTATAGCTTTGCCCGCTTGAGGTATCCAGGCAGGAATATTCTTTTTCTTGTTTGCCTGGCCACTATGATGCTTCCCCGTCAGGTAACTATGATTCCTGTTTTTATCCTGTTTCGCCACTTGCGCTGGATAGATACCTTTAAACCTCTCATTGTCCCTTTTTATTTCGCTGTGGGAGCCTTCTTTATCTTTCTCATGCGACAGTTTTACCTCACTATCCCAACTGAGTTAGAAGATGCGGCTCGAATTGATGGTTGCAATACCTTTGGAATCTTTTTGAGAATAATGCTTCCTCTTTCCAGACCTGCCTTAGGGATTGTGGCTGTCTTTAGCTTCATGGGACATTGGAATGATTTCATGGGCCCTTTAATTTACCTTTCCTCCACCGAGAAATTTACCTTAGCTTTAGGGTTGAGACTATTTCAAGGACAATTTTATGTAAGCTGGACTCGTTTAATGGCTGTTTCTATCCTGATTTTACTTCCCTGTATTGCTATTTTCTTCATTGCTCAAAAGTATTACATTCAGGGCATTGTAATAACGGGAATAAAGGAATAGTAATCATTCAGCAACCAGGGCACGAAGACACCAAGATAGTCTAAGAGCTCTTAGTTCTTAGCTCTTGGCTCTTAGCAAGTTCAAGCTCAAAGTCCGATAGTCAAGATAGTCTCAGGGTAAATCCAAAAAATCTACCATTGACTAAGATAAAAAGGTGAAAAATTTATGGTAAAGCAGATAAAAAGAGAAGACTTTGGTTTTGATATTAAAACTCACCATGCCCCTGCCACCATCTGGTCTATTATGAAAGATGATATCAACCAGGATGGAAGAGATGAGTATCTTTTGGGAGGATTGGATAACCACGTGTATCTTGAAGATGAAAAGGATGAGATTCTCTGGAGCTATGATGTAAAAGGAATCCCTGTAGATATTGCCTGTGGCGATACCAATGGGGATGGAAAAAAAGAAATAGCCATTGTTTCCTATGATTCTCAGGCTAATTGCTATCTGTTAAACAGTGAAGGAAAATTAATATGGAAGTTTTCTGTAGGATCCATTTTAAAAACAGTAGCTATGTTAGACTGGAACAACGATGGGAAGGATGAAATTCTTGGTGCAGGATATGATGGCTATTTGTATATCCTTGATGGGAATGGAAAACTTCTTAGAAAAGAAGACCTTATTCATAGAGAAAACGGGCTGACAGGGAGAGGCATAAGTCGTGTTCGAGGGGCTAACTTAAATGCAGATCAAGATCAAGCAATAGTGTTGTCTGTTGCTTTTTATGGAGTAGTGGCCTTAAACAAGCAACTAAAAGTGCTCTGGAGTTGTGATTGTCGAGGAGATAAAGAACTTACCGGCAGTTTTCCGGGGGCCGAGGCAGTTTTAACTTCTATGGAAGTGGGTGATTTAGATAATGACGGCAAGGATGAGATTATAGTGGGTAGTAACTATTTTGGCCATCTTGTAGCCATTGATCACAATGGAAAAAAATTATGGGAAGATAAAGATATTACACATGCCTATAATAATCAATTAGTGTGCATGGGAGATTTCCTTAAAGATGGTCATCAGATGGTAGCAGCCTTATCCTGGTCTCCCAAATCACTTAAGCTTTATGATGCGAAAGGGAAAATCCTCTATCATACCTCAACTCCCTTTCCCTTCCTGTATCTTTATTCAGATAAAAAAAGGAGATTACTTTATCTGGGATCAGGCCTTAGAGATCATAACTTTTATGAATTAAGCATAAAAAAGGGTCTTCCCAATAAATTAATCTCTTTAAAAAAGAGTGAGATAATTTCCAATAATATCGATCAGGTGAGAGAGTATATAGATAAAATACCCTTTAAAAAACGCAAAAAAAAAGCTCATATTATGCTTGGTTATTTACCCTTATCTTTTAACGATCCGGTAATGGTTGAGATTTACAACTTTGTTCGCCAAAAAAGTAATGAGAATGTGGAATTTGAGTTTGAGCTTTCCGTCAGAGAAAAGAACTTGCATCTAAAAAGACCTTTTTTTGATTGGGGACATCACCTCAGCCAGGAAGAATTAATTAAACTGGCTCAGTTTTTAGAGGAAAATAAAATTCCATTTTACTATATTATAGATCATTATGGTAATCCTTTTATTGGGCTGAATACTGTGGAAGAAACCCTCAAAGCTGCTCCTGATTATTGCAGAGGCTTTGAGGTTTACGAGGAAGGAGGACTTTATTCATATTCAATACCACTATGGTATGAGTATGTAAGGAGAATGGAGAAGGTGGCTGAGCTTTGCGAGAAATACGGGGGGAAAAAACTAATAATAAATGAGCCTACGACTGCCTGTTGGCTAATTCATTCCTCAGACCCTAAAGGTTATGCGCTATTGCTTAAGCCAGAGTATAAAGATATTATTGTTCCCATGATTAAGACCAATGGTCATTGCTGTGCTGATTTAGAGGTAGGTGCTTTGCTTGGACTTTGGAAAGCTGGTCTGGTAAATGAATGGGGATATTCTACCAATGAGGATAATCTGAGTTTAGGCGCAACAACTAGCCTTATAAAACTTTGCCCTGCTGATATTATTCTTCGAATGGATACGATAGGAGCCAGCCTGGGAGCTACATACTTTCGAATTGAAGAGGCTTGTTATCCAGGTAGACAAAGCTATTTAAATATTTCCAATACTAAATTAACTAATTATATTGCCAGCAGGGGAGTCTCTGAGCCAAAGAGAAGTGCTTTGCTGCAACAATTTGTTCAACAAGGATTGGGACTAAAAATTGATCCAGAAGCAAAAAGACACCGTGACCTTTTCCATGAGTTGTTAAGAAAAGGAGTAATTCCTTCAATGGATCGGGAGGAGTTAGTTAATATTAGTCCGGTTGCCTTCTGGCAAAAAATCCCAGAAAAAATAGCTTCCTTAGAAATGACCTCCTGGGGGGAAAAACTATTAGAAGGAATTTTCGGATTGCGCAGCCCTAATATACTAACGGTAACTTCAGATTATATTTCCAGTTATATTTATCATATCAGTCGTTATGTCGAGGGGCTACTACCCCGGACACCTTACGGATACTTTATAATTATACCCGCAAAAGTTAATCCGAAAAAAGTTTCCGGCATTAAAAAATTCTGGCAAACTGATGGTAAATACATTTATGCAAATGAAAAAAAGATCCCTGCCCCAGAGGCAAAAGAGAAGATACTAAATAGTTTTAAAAAGAACGGCGCTCATTTGCCTTTTCAAGCAGAGAATGTTTTTCTTTCAGCTCAGAGACTAAATAAAGACAAATATCTTATTTATCTGCTGGATGCCCATTATTTTGAACCGGAAAAAACAGATACAATCTTGAACATTAATCTTCCTGGTGATAGGTTTAAAGTAATGGATGTTCTAAGTCAAACCTATCTTAAGTGCGAGGATAAAAAGGTGAGTTTGCAGATTCCCGCAGGAGCGTTTCGTATTCTAAAAGTAGAGAAGGAGAAATGAAGTTGTCCCCTTTTTTAGAATAAAGGTAATTATTCAGCCACGAATTCACACGAACAGACACAAATGTTATTAATTACGGAAAGAAAAAATTGGATACGAAAGAATTATCAAATAATTATTCACCGCAGGTTTATCCAACGGGATAGAAAGGCAAACCTGAATGGATAATTATTTTTTAGAGGAGAAATATGTTGCTTGAGAATTGGGAGAAAGTAAAAGAATACTATAAAGCCTGGTGGAATTGCGAGGTTTTGGATAAGATACCTATCTGGGTAGCTGCTCCTCGTGATGATCCTCAATCGAGAGAAATACTTTCTGGAGATACAGTGAAAATAACGAGAGAGGAGAGGTTTGATAAAGAGAAGGTTATTGGATGTGCCGAAAAAATTTTCCGAGCTACCTTTTTTGGCGGTGTAGCCTTTCCCTGTTACCTTCCAAATTTTGGTACCGATGTTTTTTCCGCTTACATGGGTGCAGATATAGAATTCTCACCTTATTTTTTGCCCACTTTTGCCGTGGGGACAAACGCAGAACAGCCACCGGTGTCCTGGGCAAAATGGAACAATCCAATTATTACAGATTATTCCGATTTATCCGTGATCAAAATTGAGGAGGATAACTTTTACTGGCAAAAAACCAGGGAGTTTATGCATTATGCCCTGGAAAGATCAAAAGAAAAGTACTTTGTCGGCTTAACTGATATTCACGAGGGTATGGATTCATTAGCAGTCCTGAGAGGAAGTCCTCAGCAGGTGTGTATGGACCTGGTTGATAATCCAGAAGGAGTCAAGAGGGCGATAAGGCTCATCTGGAAAGTAGTACGCAAAGTGTATGAGGAAAGCTTCCAAATTACGGCAAACTACCAGGAAGGAAGTAGTAGTTGGATACAGCTCTGGCTTCCAGGGAAAGGATATCCGGTTCAGAATGACTTTACCTGTCTTATTTCCCCTTCAATGTATCAGGAGTTTTTTTTAGAGGAACTGATAAATGAGATCGATTATTTAGACTATTCTATCTACCACCTGGATGGTCCGGATGCCTTAAAACATTTGGATATGATCCTGGGCATCTCTAAGCTTAATGCCGTTCAATGGGTTCCTGGTGCGGCTATGGTAAAAGAAGGTGTAGCAAAGTGGATACCAATTTATCGAAAGATTCAGGCTAAGAAAAAAGCTATTCAGGTTTTCTGCCGACCTGATGAGATTGATTTTGTCCTGGAGAACCTTCAGTTAGAAGGGTTATTGATCTTTACTATGTGCTCCTCAGAAAAAAAGGCTAAAGAGCTACTTTCACATACGGGATGGGGTTAATTAAAATTTATACCTAATTATTAAAGGAGGCAAAAGTTGCCAAAAATTACTATTATTGGAGCAGGAAGCATGGTATTTACTAAAAAATTAATGGAAGATATTCTTTCCTTTCCTGAGCTCTCGGACAGTGAAATCTCCCTTATGGATATTGATGAGGAAAGGCTTAATCTTATGGTTCAACTTGCTCAAAGGATGATAGAAGATTTGGGGTGTAAAGCAAAGATTAAATCTACCCCGAATCGCCGGGAAGCACTAAAAAATGCAAATTACGTAATTATCACTATTGAAGTAGGAGGCCTTGATGCTTATCTAAATGATATCAAGATACCAGATAAATACGGAATAAATCAAAATGTAGGTGATACTCTTGGTCCTGGAGGTATATTTAGGGCTTTAAGAACTATTCCCTCACTGGTAGATATATGCAAGGATATAGAAAAGCTGTGTCCGGATGCCTATCTTCTTAACTATAGCAATCCTATGGCTATGAACTGTTGGGCAATGGATAAGGTGAGCAAGGTTAAAAAGGTGGGGCTTTGTCATAGTGTCCAGGGCACGGCAAAGCAACTTGCCTCTTATATGCAAATCCCTTATGAGGAGCTCTCGTATTGGGTAGCCGGGATAAATCATATGGCCTGGTTTTTAGAGCTTAAATGGAAGAGTACGGATACCTACCCTATTTTGCGAAGGGTTGCCAAGGATGAAAACCTCTGGGAGAGAGTCACCGGAGCATACAGAAAACTTGGTATGAAGGATACGGTTAGATTCAAGATTATGGATCATTTTGGTTACTTTGTTACAGAATCCCCTTATCACATGTCAGAGTATGTTCCATACTTTAGAAAGAATGAAAAGCAAATGAAAGAGCTGGGGGTATCTCGCCGGTGGGTACTTGATTACAAAAAAGTATGGGATACATACATCAGGGAAATAAAAGATCAAGTAACTGACAGGAAGGAAATTAAGATAAAAAGAAGTGATGAGTATGCACCACAAATTATCTATTCCCTTCATACAGGAAAACCCTGCAGGATAAACGGTAATGTGGAAAATAGAGGATTAATCACCAATCTTCCCCAGGGTTGTTGTGTGGAGGTTCCCTGCCTGGTAGATAAAAGTGGGATTCATCCCTGCTATATAGGGAATCTTCCTCCTCAATGTGCAGCTTTAAACAGGACCAACATAAACGTGCAGGAACTTGCAGTTCAGGCTGCCTTAACCGGGGATAGAGATGCGCTTTTCCAGGCAGTAGCCCTTGATCCTTTGACTTCCAGCATTCTTACCCTCGATGAGACTAAAAAGATGGTGAATGAGATGTTAAAAGCAGAAATGCTCACCTCGTACTTACATTGATAAAAAATGGGAAGAGAAAATTCAGCAGATTGGTAACTTCTTTAGCCACGAATTTGCATGAATGAACACAGATGTTATTAATTGTAAAAAGAGAAAAATTGGATACGAAAGAATTATTAAATAATTATTCACCACAGGTTTATCCAACGGGATAAAAAGACAAACCTGAATGGTTGCAAATCTTAAATAATTTGTCCTGGAGAAAAAAAATGGATTTAGGAAAACCTGATGTTAAACGATTACTCAAGGCTATTTCCTTAAAAGAGGGTGATCGAGTTCCAAATTTTGAACATTATGTGATGGGAAGAGCCATGAGGCATATCCTGGGAGAGAAGCGCCTAAACGAGATTGGAAAATCTAAAGAAATGAAACATATATTGTATCTTTATGCCAGAAAACAAACAAGAAAGAAATTCGATGATATTCCTTTAGCAAACTTTCCGAACATTTTTAGTGCATCTCTTCCTCCTTCTGATAATTTAAAGCTGCTTCAGATAACAGGAGTGGATGCAGCAACACCAGGGCTGACCTGGGCTCCTCAAGTTCGAGGCTATTTTGAGTCAAGAGTTGCTGCCTACGACCAGAATGGCATAGTAAAAGGATGGGAAGATTTGGAAAAAATAGGTTCTCCTCCCGAGGTAGGAAAGATGATGGAGCTGGTTGACTGGTACTTAGATGTATTCAAAGGCACAGATGTAGGAGTAGGTCCTATGTGCCGTTCCTGTTTTTGTAATACGTATGAGGTTTTAGGCATAGAAAATTTTATGCTCAAACTTTACGATGATATTAAATTAGTTGAGCATATAATGGATATCTTTACCGATTATAGTATTAAAATAACGAAAGAGCTAAGCAAACGAGATATAGACCTTTTTTGGCTGGATGATGACATAGCATTTAATAATGGGTTCTTAGTGCAGCCTGAGTTTATTAAAGATCTTTGGATGCCAAGAACAAGAGCTATATTGGAACCGATCAAAGAAAAAAATATTCCCATCTGCATGCACTGCTGTGCCAATATAGGTGATCTTATTCCTCTGGCAATTGATCTGGGAATTAAAGCTATTCATCCTGTGCAACCTAATTGTAATGATATATACGCTCTAAAAGAGGAGTACGGTAACAAGATGTGCTTTGTGGGCAATATAGATCTTGCCGGGGTATTGAGTTTCGGTACACCGGATGAGGTAATTGAAGATATCAAGAAACATATAGATAAATTGGCTTCTGGGGGAGGTTATGTAGTTGCTTCCAGTCATTCAATTACAAATGATGTTCCTCCAGAGAACTATTTGGCTATGATAGAGGCAGCTCAAACTTATGGAAGGTACTGATACTATGTAAACCAGGAAGATAATAAAATGACCTTCCAAATTATAGTTACCACTTTAAGGAACGCCACTAATACAATAAAAATGTATTAACGATTAGTAATGAAATTAGATCTTTAGCAAGAAAAGAGCTAAAAACAAGGCCGGGGGAGGTGATGCTGAAAAAAATAATGAGATGAGATGAGATGAGATTGGATTAGAAAATAAAAAAATAAGGAGGATGAAAGTGAAAAGAAAGTTAATGGTTGTATTGGTAAGTGGGGCACTATGTCTGTTAGCAGCAGCCCCACTGTTAGCCGAGACAAACTGGGGTTGGAGTACTTTACAAGAGTATGAGGAAGCTACAGGAAACAAAATAGAGAAATTCAATGAAGCTCCTATGCTAAGATTGAAAGTAGCCGCCGGTGAGCTTCCCCCGATAGAGCAAAGGCTTCCTGAGGAGCCTTTAGTAGATAAACCATTTGAAGAGGTTGGAATATATGGGGGAGTGCTTCGTCTGGCTATGCAAGGTTTGTCTGCCTGGCAGGGGCATCCAGCTACACAGCGTATGATTGAGTATATGCTTAACTTAGACCGTAAGGGTCAAAAAGCAGTGCCCAACATTGCTAAAGGTTGGGATTTCTCAGAAGACGGGAAAACTTTCACCTTATACCTAAGAAGAGGAATGAAGTGGTCAGATGGTGCACCTTTCACCGCCGATGACATTCTCTTTTTTTGGGAGGATGTTATCTTGAATGATGAAATCACGCCAGTTAAACCAGCGAAATGGATGCCCGGTGGTGAATTGATGACTATGGAAAAAGTAGATGATTACGCAGTTTCCTTCCACTTTAGCAAACCTTATTGGACTGTAATCTTCCGTCTATCTGGTACTGCGTTCCAGGGATATCAAAATGATATTTTCCTGCCCAAGCACGCTCTCAAAAAGTATCATATAGATTACAATCCTGAGGCTAATGAGCTGGCAAAAGAGGAAAATCACGATTATTGGTGGCAGCTTTTTAATGCAAAAAGAGCTTTTAATCCCTGGACTCAACGAAATCCAGATATTCCTACCCTCGGTCCTTGGACAGTAAAACAAATCCTACCCGAAGGAGTAATATACGAGAGAAACCCCTATTACTGGAAAGTAGATACTGCTGGTAATCAACTTCCCTACATTGATACAGTTAAAGCTGTTGTATTTGGGGATCCGACTACGATGGTCTTAAAAATGGTATCCGGAGAATACGATTATTGTGATTTTGCTTTAACATCACCAAAAGATTACCCTGTTTTAATGGAAGGAGCAGAAAAAGGAGGATACTATGTTTGGTTGATTAAGAGTGTCCGGGGTAACGCTGCTGGCCATTTCTTCAACCAGAATTACCATGAGGATGAGGTCATAGGTGAGTTTTTAAGGAATAAGAAGTTTCGCCAGGCTCTATCTTTAGCGGTTAATCGTGAGGAAATCAATGAGATTCATTTCTTGGGAAAAGGCACACCACGTAGGGCAACAGTTCATCCAAGCTGTAGCTATTACAAAGAGGAATGGGGTACGGCTTATGCTGAATATGATACAGAGGAAGCTAACAGACTTTTAGATGAGATAGGATTAGATAAAAGAGATAAAGAAGGATTTCGCCTCAGACCTGATGGTAAAACTCTCCATATAGTAATGTCAATTTACGGCCCTGGTTTTGAGCTCATGAAAGAATATTGGGAAGAAGTTGGGGTTAAGACCACCATTAACTCGGTAGATTCGGCTTATTTGGGTACTCTTTGGGGTGCTGGTAAATATATGGTTTCTGGGTGGGGCTTTGGTGCTACTGCGGAATCAGCTGTTGCATCAGGTGGATTGACTGATTTGTATGGACATTGGTTTGCTCCCCAGTGGGATATCTGGTGGAAGACAAATGGAGAGAGTGGTGAGGAACCTCCAGAGGAAATAAAAAGAGTATGGGGCTTATATGATGAAGTCCCATTTATGCCAGAAGAGGAAAGAAACAAGGCGCTAATAGAAATCTTTGATATCTGGGCTGAAAATGTTTGGGTAATGGGTATTGTCGGTATGCTACCCTTTCCTGCCATAACAAACATTAACCTGGGAAATATCAATACAGATACGTACACTGGTGCCTCTGTAGGGTTTGGCACATTTAATCGCCTGTACCAGGCTTTCTGGAAGAAGTAAAGAAAGAAAAACCAACAAGGGTTTCTGTCTTCATCTTTGGGACAGAAATCCTTGTTTATCCAAATGAAAAGGAAAGAATAAGACAATGAGAATTAATTACTAATGAAGTTAGATTTTTGGCAAGAAAAGAGCTAAAAACAAGGTCAGAAGGAGGTGAAAAACAGATAGGCCGTTAACTCATGGTAAAGGAGAGCTTTCCAAGAAGAGAAAGTGTTGAAAGATTAATTTTTCTTTTTAGAGCTTTCAGGAAAGAATGGACCATGTCAAATTTTGACTTACTCAATAATAGAGATTTCATGTTCTCTAAAAATAATTGCCAAGAAAGAAAAGGCAAAGACCCAATGAGTGGGAAGAGAAAATTCAGCAGATTCTCTATTCGATATTAAAATGTAAAGAGAGCAGCTCCTTCAAAGTAGAGATGATATAGTGGGGTTTTAAGGGAAAAGTGGCATTTTCTGCCTCTTTCAGAGTGCTAATTCCGGAGAGAACCAGGACTGTGGTTACCCCTGCTTTTCTTCCAGCTGCAATATCAGTTTCCAGTCGATCTCCTACCAAGATAACGTGCTCAGGAGGATACCCCTTTTCCTGCATTATTTTTTTCAATCCAAAAGTTTGAGGTTTGCCTACGACAAGGGGGATCTTTCCAGTGCTTGCTTCCAGAGCTCTAATTATTGCGCCCGCCCCAGGAGAAGTTCCTTTTTCTAAGGGAAAAGTTGTGTCAGTATTAGTAGCCAAAAATTTAGCTCCTCTTACTATAGCCTGATGGGCTAAGGATAGTTTTTGAAAATTAAAGTCTCTATCCATTCCTGCTACCACATAATCAACGCCATTAATAGTGGGAGAGACATTTACTTTCACTTTTTCCAATTCTTCAAACAGGCCTTTCTCCCCTATTACAAAAACCTTTTTGCATTTATTCTGGCTAAGGTAAAGGGCAGTTAAATAAGAAGAGGGGAAAAACTGGTTCTCTTTGACTTTTATTCCCATATGGGTGAGTTTTTTTAAATAGCCTTTTCTGGATAAAGTAGAATTATTACTCAAGAAACATATCTCCTCCTCTCTTTGTTCTAAGGTCAGGAGAATCTCTTTAACTCCGGGCAGCAAAGTTTTTCCTCTATATATCACGCCATCTAAATCAAACACGTAAAGGCTCATAACTTCCTCTCAATCCTTAACTTTTCTATCAGACTCTCTTCCATAGAATTTACCTGAACCCATCTTCTCTCTTTTTGAGGGAACTGGTAGTATTGAACCTTCACTAATCCCCCAGGAGCATCACTGTACCTTGCTGTTAAAGAAGCGGCTTTTAAGATAAATTCCTCTTTGATTGATCCTTTTAATAGGGTAATTGGCCCAGGAAAATCCATTACCTGCAAAAATATATCTCCCTGAGAGGCAAGGGTAATGAGCTTCTCGTTTTCCGTTCTATCTCTTCCTACAATTATTCTTGAAGTGTAATTTAAACAGAAATGCCTTCCCACTTTTAGCAGTTCAATCTCCCGAAGGGTTAGTTTATCATAGGATAAGATGTACTTAATTCGACGAGAAAAATTGGGATCAGTAAGCAGGCATCCCCCAGCAGGGGTAGGAAAGTCTTTAAAGCCAAATTTTTCGGCCAGTTTTAACTGAATCTGCCTACTTCTTCCTTTTATTCCTAACAATTTTTCTCTATCTATCCAACCTTTATGTTCAGGTAAAATGGGTGAAAGATTTTTCGCAGTTAAAGGGCGAAGTAAATACTCACCCCAACCCGACTCTCTTGCCACTATACCTAAAGCCCATCTACTTTGAGATTTAGGTCTTTCCCCTAAAACTTCGCCGGTAACTAAAAAAGAAGCTTTCTCGGATTGCATTAAAGAGCCAGCTTTTTTTATCATAAGGATATGGCAATCAATGCAGGGATTAGCTCCTTTCCCAAAGCCATGAGGGGGAGATGATACCAAGGAGATAAGCTCTTTTCCTATATCTACCACTTTACAGGTGATATGTAACTGCTCAGATGCCTTTTTAGCCTTTTCAACACCAAAAAAAGGGGAGGAAAAGCATATCCCTTTTACCTTAATTCCCTGATTTTGAATAAGTCGAGTGGCGAGCAGGCTGTCCAATCCTCCGGAAAGCAGAACCAGAGCATTCATCCCTTGCTTACCTCTTCTCTGGGAACCGCCTTTTTTATTCCTTCTTCAGTCTCTATCACCACTGTCCTTTTCAAAAGATTACAGCCAATTACTTTTACCTTCTCCTTTTGCCAGTCTACCATATCACCTACAGAAGGAAAATCCTTTGCCAATGATGAATAAGTGAGACATTCAAAGTTTAAACAGCACCTGAGTCTGCCACATATACCTGATATTTTAGAAGAAACTAAGGGAAGATTTTGAATCCTGGCTGATTCTAACGCAACTGAGTCGAGCTTTTTTCCATTGTTTTTCTTGAGGAAAGAGATACAACATACTTCCCGTCCACATATCCCTGCACCTCCTAAAATCTGAGGTTCATCTCTTACACCAATCTGTTGCATTTGAATCCTTGCTTTAAAAATAGAGGCTAAATCCTTGACCAACTTTCTGAAATCTACTCTTTCTTTGGCCGTATAATAAAAAATAAGCTTCTTTTTCCCCAGGGGATATTTCGTGGTAATTAA
This sequence comes from Candidatus Aerophobota bacterium, assembly GCA_030615365.1. The sequence continues at coordinate 20,908 of JAUWZM010000013.1, forward strand.
TTTCATAGCTAAGCTGTGGTGAGAGATTCTCTCCTGGGCAACTTGTAAAGCTTGTTGGGCGATCTTTCCTCTGGCATGAAATTCCTCTATATCCTGGTCTGTAGCTCTTCGAACGTAGATTTCCCTTTTTATATGGAACTCTTTGCTGGTCACAAATTTTACTTTACCTACCTCTAAATCCTCATTAGACTGAAATACACACCAATGCCCTCTCTCAAGATCTGTTTGTCGGGTAAAAAGGTAAATTAGTCTTCCCTCAGGGTACACCTCTACTCCAAGAAAGTTCATTTTGTTTCTCCTCCATCAACCTAAAGTTAGGTTAATGCATAGAACCTTGAACGTTGAACCTTTAGCCCCTTACCTCTTCTACGCATCCACTCATCTACTTCACCTGTAGTTGAGTGAAGTCAGCTATAGAATTGAAGGAATCCCCAATTTCTTTTAAAAGAGCAAGGCGGTTACACTTTAGTTTTTTATCCTCGCTCATTACCAGAATCTCTTCGAAGAAGTTATGAATAGCATCCTTTAAACAGGATAATTCCGTGTACGCTTCTTTATAGTTTTCTTTACTTAGAAGATCTTTTACCTTTCCTCTTATCTGTTGATGTAAACTGTAAAGTTTTTTTTCCTCTTCTTTTAAGAGAAGATCTTCCCTGATCTCTGAGGGAATTGATATTTCCTGCTTTTCTGCATGCTTTAACATGTTAAGCAGTCGGACTATGGCTATAACCTCTTCTTGAAAGTTTTTCCTTGATTCTATTTCTTTGAGACTTTTTCCTCTTTTTATCACCCTTGGTATATAATCTATCCCTACCTCTACTACAGCTTTAATCTGATCAGGGGAAAGTTTCTCTTCCTGGAGAAGATTTATTATCCTGATCTTAAAAAATTCCTTAAGTTTGTGACGAACCTCTTCCTTTTCTCCATAAAGCTTTAAAGATTCTTCAATTAAATCTTCAAGGGAAATTCCCCAATCTCTATTGAGGATAATCCTTACTATCCCTTGAGCTTCTCGGCGAAGACCCCAGGGATCCTCCGATCCGGAGGGAATGAAATCAATCCAGAAAGCCCCAGCCAATGTATCCATTTTATCAATTATAGCTACCACTGCTCCTTCGAGAGTAAGAGGAAGCCGATCTTTGCTAAATTGGGGTAATTTATGTTCAGCGATAGCTTCTGCTACTCGAGGATCCTCCTCCGAGGAAAGAGCATACTCTTTACCCATCATTCCTTGAAGTTCGGGAAATTCTTTCACTACCTTAGTGAGTAGATCCGCTTTGCACAGATAAGCTGCCCGCTGAATTATCTCTACAGCGTCGTCTTTTAACTCAAAAGAAGAAGTTATTTTCCTGGCTAACTTTACCAATCTCTGGGTCTTTTCATAGTAGCTACCCAATTTTTCCTGAACTACCACTTCCTTTAGATGGGGCACCCTTGCCTTTAAAGAGATTTTTCTATCCTCATCGTAAAAAAATTTAGCATCAGTTAAACGGGCATTGAGTACTCTGCGGTTACCGTTTCTTACTCGATCCATGTGATGTTTATCTCCTTCCCTTGCTCCTATAAAAAAGGGAAGAATGCCATTTTTGCCTAGTACGGAAAAGTGTTTTTGGTAATCTCGTAAGCAGGCTTTTAACAAAGGGGATGGCAAGGAAAGAAATTCTGAATCAAATTCTCCCTGGAATAGGGTAGGATATTCCACTAAATACGTTAAATCTTCCAGAAGTTGCTCATCCTCTAAGATTTTTGCCTGATACCCCTTTTTTTCAAGAAAATTTATTATCCCTGAGAGCTGCTTAAGAATGATACTTTTTCTCTCAAGGGGATCAATTATTACTTTAGCCTCTTTCAGAAAAGAGGGGTATTCCTCAGGAATCGAAATGTGAATATCTTTCGGGTGAAGATACCGGTGACCATTAGTTTTTTTACCAGACGTTATCCCGGCTATTTTAAAATTTATTACCTCCTCGCCAAATAAAGCTAAGAGGGACCTTATAGGTCGGCCAAAGTAAAAATCTTCTTCTCCCCATCTCATCGATTTTGCAAAATGTAGGGAATTAATGAGATCAATAAAGAGGGAAGGGAGAATTTGAGAGGTTCTTTTTCCTTTACGTTTTCTTTTTATATAGATATATTCTCCCTTTTTTAGAGTGTGTATCCCCAGGTCCTTCTGAGTGGCTCCCTTTGCTTTAAGATAGCCCTTCCCGGCAGAGGTTAAATTCCCCTTTTCATCAAAAATTACATGTATAGGAGGACCCAGGTCCTTCTTAATTTGCTCTTTCTGATGCTCAGCAACTTTCTCTACCCATAAGATTAATCGCCGAGAGGTTCCCCAGGTCAAAATTTTTCCATAATCAATTCGACAGCTACAAAAAAGCTCTTTTGCCTTTTGCTGAATTTGAGCTATGGTTTCCTTCACCATTGAAGAAGGAAAATCCTCCACCCCTATTTCCAGTAACACTGTTTTTGGCATTTTTTTAGCCTTTGATTTGCCGGTAGTTGAGGTAACCAAGGGCACATTTTTTCGCTAAATCCCTTACTCTTTTAATAAACCTTTCTCTCTCACTTACTCCCAAAGCTCCTCTTGCATCCAGTAAATTAAATGTATGAGAACACTTTAGAATATAATCATAAGCTGGTAGAAAGAGATCCTTTTTTAGAAGCCCTTTCGCTTCCCTCTCATAAATTTCAAAAAGTTGCCGCTGTAAAGAGGGTTTCACTTCCTCAAAGTTATATCTTGAAAATTCCACTTCACTTTCATGCTGCAAATCTGCGTATGTAACTTTTGAATTCCATTGTATGTCAAACACATTGTTTACCTCCTGGATACACATTCCAATTCTTTCCAGTCCATAGGTGAGCTCTACCGAAACAGGATTTAAATCTATTCCTCCTACCTGTTGAAAATAGGTAAACTGAGTTATTTCCATTCCATCCAGTCTTATCTCCCACCCCAGTCCCCAGGCACCAAGAGTAGGAGATTCCCAGTCATCCTCAATAAATTTAATATCATGGTAAAGAGGATTTATTCCTATAGCTTTGAGACTGCTTAAATAAATGTTTTGAATGCCAGCAGGAGGGGGTTTAATAATTACCTGATATTGGTAGTGAAGCCTGAGACGATTAGGATTCTCTCCGTATCTACCGTCAGCAGGACGTCGAGATGGTTCTACATAGGCTACCCGCCAGGGCTCAGGATCAAGCACTCTCAAGAAAGTTGCAGGATTAAAAGTTCCTGCCCCCTTTTCTACATCGTACGGTTGCCAGAGAAGGCACCCCTCTTTTTTCCAAAATTGGTGTAAGCTAAGGATGATTTCCTGAAAATCCATACTCTGCTCCTTTACTTAAATTATAAGAGTGAGTCACTTAAAAGTCAATAGTCTTTGCGAAGAGATCCCCACTCTCCTTCCATCGAAGGAAAGGATACTACGGTTGTCTGAATGCTCTCCTCATACCTCCAGTTTCAGGAAAAATTTAGGGCTGCCCTTGTCTTCGGTGTTTTCCAACGTTGCGGCTAAGTTCTACTCTTATCTGTAAGCTGTGGCTTGGTAGATTTGTTCGCTTTGGGACTTCATGATACATGAAGTCCTGAGAAGAACTTGGACGTTAGAACTCATAGACCCGCCTAATCGCCGCTGCCTTATGGAAAACACACTCGGCGGGCAGCAAATTAATAGGAGTTTTCCTGAAACTGGAACTTATACTCCTTGTCTTTTTTGGATAATTTATTAGAATGTTAGTAATTATTCAGCCACTAAGACACGAAGATGAATGTGTGGATGTGTAGAAGAGTGAATGTGTGAATGAATAAAACGCATCCAAGCTTCTACGCATTGATCGATTGACAGGATTATAAATTTATATCACTATCTTTGTGACTTAGTGGCTGAACTGTTACAAATGTTAATAAGGCAAAGCTATGAAATCAGAGAAGAAATCTTACTGGCAGCAGGTGAAATTATTATTTAAAAAAATGCTTACCGCTAATGACTCTCCTCATAAGTTAGCTATGGGATTTGCCATAGGGGTTTTCTGGGGAATAATGCCAACTTTTGGAATTGCTATACTTTTTTCTCTTCCTACGGCAGTAATTTTAAAGGCTAATAAAGTAACCGCTATTCTGGGAACCTTTGTTTCCAATCCACTTACTACACTATTATTCTATCCCTTTAATATTAGAATAGGCAGCTTTATTCTAAAAATACCCCCTTTCCCTTTCTCCTGGGATATATTTAAAATAGAGAATTTATGGAATATGGGCAAGTCTTTACTGGTAGGGGGTGTTATTTCCGCTATTGTTACGGCTTTTATATCTTATGCATTTGTTCTTATGGTTATTTTTATAGTAAAAAAGAGTAGAAGCTCACATTTTCAGTCTTCCAGGAAATCAGGAGAGAGGTAGTTCTTTTTGTTGAGAAGAGGGATAAGGCTTGCCCATATACTCGTAAAGCAGATGTGTGGCTGTTCTCCCTTTAAGAGTTCTTTTAATAAAGCCAAGTCTCACAAGATAAGGCTCGTACACTTCCTCTATGGTATCCGGTTCTTCATTAACTACCATAGCTAAGGTTTTCAATCCCACAGGTCCTCCTCCAAACTTATAGAGGATGGCCTGTAGTATGTTTCTGTCCATAGTATCAAGGCCTCTATCGTCCACTTCCAGCATAGACAGAGCCTCATCGGCAATCTCTTTGGTTATAATCCCCTCTCCCTTTACCTGAGCATAATCTCTTATCCGACGAAGCAACCTGTTGGCAATTCGGGGAGTTCCTCGGGATCTTTCCCCTATTTCCTTAGCTGCTTTCCGAGCAATTTCTATTTTCAGGAGCTTTGCTGAGCGAAGAACTATTCGGTAAAGTTCTTCTCCCTCATAAAAGTCCAGCCTGATAACCACTCCAAATCGGTTACGTAAAGGAGAAGTAAGAAGTCCAGCTCGGGTAGTAGCGCCTATCAGAGTGAAGCGAGATAGGGGGAGTTTTACAGATCTGGTGCTGGCTCCTTTCCCTAAAATTATATCCACTTTAAAATCTTCCATAGCTGAGTACAGAACTTCCTCTACTTGAGGATGTAAGCGATGGATCTCATCTATAAATAGAGCATCTCCATTTTTAAGTTCCGCATTGGTGAGGATTTTAGCTAAATCACCAGGATGCTCAATTGCTGAGCCACTGGTAGAGTGAATTTCTCCTCCCATTTCTCGGGCAATAATATGGGCTAAGGTGGTTTTCCCCAACCCTGGCGGTCCATAAAGAAGAGTATGGTCTAAAGAGTCCCCCCGTTGGCGAGCAGCTTGAATGAAAATGCTTAAATTATTTTTGAGTTTTTCCTGTCCGATAAACTCTTTGAGTCTTGCTGGCCGTAAAGTAACTTCAAATCCTCTATCCTCTCCTTGAAGAGAAGGTGTGGTAATTTTTCCCTTTAAATTTTCTTCTTTAGACATATTTTAACGCTTCCCTGACCAGGGTAGATAAGTCCTCTCTCCCCTTGGATTTTAAAGCTTTTTTTATTGCTTCCCAGGATTCTTTTGGCTTATACCCCAGGGAAATTAGGGCTGATAGAGCATCTTTTGTTAGCTGGTCCTCTTCCAGTGCTTGAATAGGTTCTTCCCCTATTTTTTCTCCCAACTCCAAAATTAGCCTTTGAGCTGTTTTTCTCCCGATCCCAGGAATATGAGTTAGAATAGTTAGATCTTTTTTTAGGATGACTTTTTTGAACTCGAGAGGTGGGATTTTGGAAAGCATTCTTAAAGCCCGTTTTGGTCCAATTTTGGAAAGAGAGGTAAGCTGGAGAAAGAACTCCCTGTCCTCTGGATTAAGGAATCCGTAAAGGGATAGTTTATCTTCCCTTGAATGCAAATAAACATAGAGTTTTATCTCTTTCCCGAGAGAGGGAAGATTCTCGTAGCTGCAAAATGGAAAATTAATCTCGTATCCAATCCCTCCTGCTTCTACAACTGTTCTAATAGGAGATTTTTCCCTTAAAATACCTTTAATGTAGTATATCATTTGTTTATAGTAATATTTCGTAACAGTTTATTTTTAATAAAGGGCTTTGGTTATCCCACACCCAACGGCCTCCCAAAAGATTTTCCATAGTTCATAGTTTCAATAGGCGAGCCCAGTTGTCTCCGGTAATAAGTTTTTGTTTTGCCGAGTCCCCTACAGCTACTTTAATTTTATCCATTTCCAGGGTAGTAGTGTGCGTAGGACTATCACTCCCCATAACTACTTTTTCAGCCCCTACTTCGTTAACCGCATCCTGTATATGTTTCATCATGGCGCCTTCCGTTCCTAAAAAAATGTTTTTTGTTCTTTTGGCTACCATGATAGCCTGATCTGAAAGAAAAAATGCACCCATATGCGCTATCACAAAGGGAATTTTTGGAAAACTTCGAGCCATCTCTTCATAGGCTAAGGGTACAGAAAAGACATCATCTGCACCATGTCCTATGATTGGTACTTTAAATTGAGTGCAAATCTCGAGAATGGGGTCCAGTAGCAAATGGTCAGAAAAACTGTATCCATGGAGGGTAGGATGAAGCTTGACGCCTTTTAATCCCAGTACTTTCATGGAGCGTATTAACTCTTCTCTGGCATTGGCATGCCGAGGATTGATTGTAGCAAAACCAATAAGTCTGTCGGGGTATGTTTCCATTGCTTTAGCTGTATAGTCATTATCGTCTATTACTTCGACCATGTTAAAGACAATACTTTTATCCACGTTTTCCCTGTCCATTTTATCAATGAGCTTCTCTATGGATTGTCCTAATCCAAGGCGAATGCCAATGTGAACATGTCCATCAATAATCATTTTTCCCCTCCTTTGCGTAAAAAAAGTAATGTCAAGACTTAACCGCAGAGAATGCAAATAACTGTAATATGTGATAAGTAATGAGTGATGAAGTTTTTACCCATTTACACATCACCCGTCACTTATTGCCCTTCACATATTACTCATTACCTGTTACTTCGTAATAGTTTAGTTTTTCTAAAATTCTTGTTTTCTCTGGCAATTGTAGCTGCCCAATTCATTGGGCGAATTTAATGCACGCCGATAAATCGGCAAGCTACGTGAGATTGCTTTGACTTCCACAGACGAGATGTCTGTGCCACCACATGCCTTGCTCCTCGCAAGGACGAGCAAGGAACCTTATGTTTTTTAGGAAACCTATTACGTTACTTCTCCTAAATTTACCCCTGCGTCCTCTGTGACCTCTGCGGTGAATAGCTGCTACTCATAAACCTTAATGGCTACTTCTGGACACATCAGGGCACATATTGCACACCCAGTGCAATCTTCTTCCGAGGTTAACACTGCTGGGTGATATCCTTGAGAGTTAAAATTTGAGCTTAGCTCAATGATGCCTTTGGGGCAAAAATGAACACAAAAACTACACCCCTTGCATCTTTTTATATCAATTTCAACTTTAGCCATAGGAATCTTCATTTATGTAAATTTATCATATCTTACAGGGAAGGTCAAATCAATACATTCACACATCTACCCATTACTTAGCAGGTCAAAGATCTGCACTACATTTACACATTACATATCACATTCTTTTATCCCAATTTCCCTATTTTCTCCCCCCTCACCTTTTTTCTTATCTCTTCACTTCTTCCAATTAAAAAGGGTAAATTGTCCTCTGTTATTTTGGCAAAATAAGTTTCAATTTTGAAATCGATAAGTTTCTTTTTCTCACTGGGGGACAGGTTTTCTTTCCAGTTCTGGGCTAATTTTTCCACCTCATTTTTCCCTTTTTCATTAAATCTTTTGGCTAACAAAAAAATAGGAAAGGTGTGAGAAGACATAAGGGCAAATTCTGCCGCTTTTAAGGCATATCGGTTTCCATTAAAACTAAGAGAAGTGCCCTTCCCTTCTCTTACCAATCTTAAAGCCTCTACATCAGTAATGCTATCTCCCACATACATTACCTGAGAAATATCTGTTTTGGTCTTGTGTAACATATCAATCATTGCCTTTTTCTTTTCCTCTCCTCCCACAGGATTAATCTCATCTAAGATTTTGCCACATCTCATTGAGGGAATTTCCTTATTCAGTATCTCATCCAATCTCTTCAGGGTAGCTTTACTTGCCTGGGAAAACTCCTCTTCCCTTGTTGCTCCTTCTAACTCTATCTCTGGTAAGTTAAGAATCTCCTGGTAGAGAATTTTTAGCCTCTTTGCCTCTTTTAAGGAAAGGAAATATTTGTCAAAATCTACCCTGGTAGAGTAAGTGTTCTCATAAGGAAAATCTATTAGTTCACACAGAGCTTCAATGTAAGGACTATAGCTGGTGCTGATGATAAATGTGGGCATTTCTATTTGCACACGGGAGAGAAAGTTTTTAGCTCCTGGAAGTAAAAGAAGATGGGAAACTGAATAATCCTTGACTTGATTGTTGTCCGCGCCATAAGCTTTTAAAAAAGGAACGATAAATTTTAAGGTAGTGCCTGCCCGATACCCTTCTCTTTGTATCACATCAGCTAAGTAATCATCGTAGCTACTTACCCGAGAGAAAAATTCTCCTCCCCTGGGAAGAAAATGCTGGCAGATCTCCAGGGCGTTGTCATTCTTTGTGATAGGTCCTTCACAGTCAATGCAGAGTATTCTCATCTTCTTAATTTTCCCTTAAAGATTGGTAACTATTCAGCCGCAGATGAACGCTGATATTTTTTCTTTCATTATCACATAAAAGGCAAAGGGCGTAAGCCAAAGGTTATCAAGTTCATTATAAATTTCATAAAAACCTCTAAGAATAATGTCTGTGGTTTCTTGTGTTTGAACCTACTCTTGTTTATCTGTGTAAATCTGTGGCTAAATAATTTCCTTAAAAATTAAGGCAAATGGGCCCCATCTTTTCTATTTCTTCGAATTTAATTTTCCCCTCGGCTAAGAGTTTCAGTGTATTCACTATTAAAGGCAGCTCTCTTTCCATTCCCTCCTCTCTTATAGCTTTAAAAAGAGGCTCTCTCTCTCCTTCCTCTTTTTTAATTTGTGCGAAAGATTGATATTGTAACTTGTTCTCTATTTTTTCCCAGAGAGGATTAAATTTTTCTCCTCTCAGGGAAAAACTGCAGTAAGTAAGGGTGGGTCCAGCATCAAGAAGGGGAGTGACCAGATGCATCATTACCCCACTTTGGGTAGCTTTTTTTTCAATGAGCTGCCAGATAACTTCCTGCCAGGTTCCTTTAGGTCCACCTGGGGCTGATGGATGAAGATTTATCATTCGGTATCTCTGACAGATTTTTTCTCCTGAAATAAGCATGTAACCAGCTAAAAGGATTAAATCTACCGGATAGAGCTCTATTGCCCGCATTATCATTTTATCATAGGAAGTTCGCCATTTTTTAATTAGTGTAAGGTTTCCTTTTTTCTCATCATTCAGGGCTTTTTTTCTCATATCGGGTTCAAATCTTTTGGAAGAGAGGCAAATTAAGGGAATATTCAGCCCATCAACTATCTTAAAGAACTCATCGCTGCTTTTCGATTCCCTTCTCTCTCGATTGCTAAAGACAAAACAAATGGTAGAATTTTTTATCTTTTTCCCTTTTATGCTTTCGCAGACAACTTTTAAAAGCTCACAGGCTGCCCTGTCTCTGCCTGTAGAAAACCAACCAATCTTAAGCATAATTTTTACCTCTGATCCCATTTCTTACTTATATGTACAACAAGTTCTTCTATCCTCTGTTTTTATCCATGTGGCAATGTCCCCTTGCCAAATTTTTTGATTATACTATAATATAATCAATCCAACAATTTGGAGATGGATAACCCGTAAGGGTTAGCGTGAAGAGGTCTTCACCTGAAGGCCTCTTCTTTTTATTTATATAAATATCCTTCCATATCCCTCGATATGCCCTTGATATAAATGTTTATTATATTTTATTTTTATTGCCTTACAAATTTTCCTCCCAAATATATTTCCTGGATCTGAAATTTTTTTCTTTTCCAACAAAATACTCTGTTTAACGGGATAAGCTAAGATATCCGCAAGCTGAAGACCAGCAATATTATTCCTTTTAGGCTTCAACTTGATTTCTTTACTGGACAGAACGCCTTGAAAAAACTTAGGTTCTCGCCAAAGAGTCCCTGCATTATATACTCTCTTATAAGCTTCTTTTAATTGTTTATCCTCTCTACCACCTCTACTTTCTGCTAAAACATCTCCAAAAGCCTCCTACAAAATTTAGAAGACCGCAGTATCGCTCAAGAATAGCAGTTAAACAATAATGATAAGGATGAAAAGCCATTTCTTTATATTCTTCTACATGATTTTTCTTATCAATGACTACAGTAATAATTTTAAAATCAGCTTCTCTTATTAAATTTAGAAGATCACTATCAAATTTCTTTTTCGCCACTGGGTTGCATAACCTTCCAAAGCATCCTCTCCGATTTATAATATCATTTCGGTGTAGAATGGGAGGGAAGTCCGGATCATAAGATAAATGCTTCTGTTTAAAATCATCTAATTTCCTGGCAAAAATTCTGTATTGTTCTGACTCAAAAATGCAGCCCATAAGACAAAGATATCGATTTTCTTGTCTTTGTAAATTTCTATAGGCATGATCACCAGATTCATCAATATATATTCTGAATCGTTTTTTCCCCACCATTATAGTTTGAATTTGCTTAAAACCCTTTGCTCATATTTTTTGGTTAAAAATAAGGACAAGTCTCTTTTCCGTAAACTTACAAAAATTAAATTTCCTTACTTATAAGTATTTCTTCTCCGAGCATATCAATTATTTTTATTACTACATTAGTTTTTAATTTCGGGACTTCAATTCCGTATTTTCCTTTAACTAAATTATTCTTTTTTTCTGGGACATCGGAGTAGACAATATGGAAAACTTTACCATTATAGTTGTTATCAATCAAAATTGTATCAATCATACATCTAAAGTCGGAAATTTTTACTTTAAAGAGAGTGTTATCTATGTTGAGACGCTTAACTATGGTAGGTGAGATAAAATCCTGGATTTCTATTATCGCTTTATTTTTACTGCTTCGTTGGATTTTAACTTTTGCCTCTGCTGGTTTATGGATTAAAAAATTACCATATTTTTTATCTGTCTTTAATTCAATAATCCTAATTTTATTTACAGGATGCCTTTTATTCCATTCTTCAATTTCAGGATCTACCACTAATTCTTTTCCTAAGCAAACAACGGTTATATTTCTATCCTCATTTGGTCTTTTCTTTAATTCATCTTTGATAAGTTGCAAATCCAAAAGAGTTAAAGGATGGTTAAAGTCAATTATTTTTACCAAAGTTCTCCCTAAGTATCCATCAAAAAATCTATCTGTCCTTATTCTTTGAATTCCAATATGTTGAACAGCAAGCTCCATTGCCTCAGTTTTTAAAAGTTTTAAATCATAGTTATTGACTTTGTAAATAGTAAAGGAGTAGTGCTTCTTGTCATTGCGAGGCAAAGCCGAAGCAATCTCGGTTTTTATCTGTTCCTGTATTATCTTTTGCAATCTTTTACTTGTAATCTGTATTGCTCCTTTATTTATATCACAACCAATCCAGGGTCTGTCCAGTTTCTGGGCAACGGCAGCCGTTGTGCCTGAGCCGATGAAACAATCCAATGCAATACTATCGGGATTGGAAGAGGCTTTAATGATACGTTCAAGAAGTGCTTCGGGTTTTTGGGAATAGAAGCCTGTACGCTCATGCGCCATTGAATTAATATAGGATATATCATCCCACCAATCTTTCATTCTGGTTCCTTCTTTCAAATGCAATTTATACTTTCTGCCACCTAAATATTGCCATCTATATCTGCCTTTTTCATCTTCTTCTGTAAAATGTGCTTCATTATCAGCATATTTCTCGTATATTTGATTCCAAATATAATTGTTCCCTTTCGAATACCACAAAATAACATCATGCGAATTTTGAAAAATTTTAGATTGAGCGGACCACCTTCTGTATGCCCACACAATCTCATTTCTAAAATTTTCCTATCCAAATACCTCATCCATCAATAATTTAATATAATGTCCCACATGCCAGTCTAAATGAACATAAATACTCCCTGTATCTGATAATAGCTCTTTTAAGAGCATTAACCTTTCATACATAAACTGCAAATAGTTATCATTATTCCAAATGTCAAAATACATTGTCTGTTGTAAGATAGATGCCTCATCTTCTTCTATTCGTCCTAAATTCTTTAATCCCTTAAGCTCAACTTTTCTCACATAATCTGCTCCACTTTTAAATGGCGGGTCAATATAAATTAAATCAATTTTTCCTCTAAATCCTAACTCTAATAGGGTTACTAAAACTTCCCTATTATCCCCATGAAATAAAAGATTATGCCAGTTACCCTTTAGGTTTTCATAATTTGCAATATCGGGAATATTTGCATTATTTAGCGGATCAAAAATTTCTATAAGCTGGGCAGGAAAACCCTTTACATAGTCCAAAGGCTTTTTACCTACCCAGTAAAGCATAGGTCTACCTTTGGCAGAAGTAATTTTTATTTTATTCTTGATCATTATTTTCTCCTAAAGATGTTCATCAAATAAATTAAACTGGGTTGCTCTTGATAAATCTAAAGTTTCAGGCTTAAATTTACTTAATTGCTTAAGCATTTCTTTCTGGATCTCTTTATTTTTGAGGTTGAATACCCACCCTTTTTGAGATTCATATGTTATGCATTCTTTCAGCGATTTACCAACACTGCTTCTTATATTTTCTAAAAATTCTCGCGCTAACCTTCTTGTATGTTTTTTTGCTTCACTATCATCCCAAATCTCATAAACTTCAAAGGTTGCGGAATTCAAAATTTCCTTAGTTGTAAATATCATTTTAAAAGGAACATCTGCACCACCAATTTCACTTATAATATGGCTTAATATTCTTTCAAATAAAATTCTTTGGCATAATTGTCGTTCTTCTTTTGTTTGCTGTATATTTGGGTCATAAGGTATAAAGTATAATGGTCGAGGGTCGCTATTTTCCGCAAGTTGCATAATTTCCACCGGAGAACCTTTTATGAGACTTAAGAAGTTTTTAATTCCCTCAGAATACTCTAATGATATTGCTGATCGAGATATTTTTATTCCAAAACAACCATAATACCCGGATTCAAGATTTACTTTTTCTTTTATTTCCTTTTTAAGAGTCTTAAGAGTAGTTTGCAGCATTTCAATTTGGCTTGAAATAGTAAAATAACAAAGCATTCCTTCTCTCTGTTCTCTTATTCCTAAAACTTCAGAAAGAATTGGACCTGTAATCAACAAGAGAGTTCTTGATTGATTTGCCGTCGAGGAGCTTGGGCCAAAGGAAGAAGCTTTACATTCTAAAATACAAAACCTTTTTGTTTTTTTTGTTTCTAAGATCAAGTCGGGCCTTGCTCCATCTTGACAATATAGTTTTTTTGAAACAGTAAGTCTTATGTCGGGAGATAAGGCAAGTAAAGGTCCTATAGAATAAATATTTAAATCTGATTTATAAAACAGTGGATAAATGCAGAAATATTCTGTTTTTGGTTGAGGTTGAGCAAGCCATATTGCTAAATTTATCTGAAATAGTGGGTCTTTACAGATTTCATTAATATGTTGATTCATATTTTACCCCCCTTGAAGATTGTTCAACTATATTTTTATATTCCATATCACCGATGTATGCCTTTGCAGCCGGATCGATATATCTTTGAATATTGCAAATAAGCCTATGAATTGTATTTCCGCATGTCCCCTTTGGTACAATAGCGATGAGATGGCTATCTGTTAATTCCAGAAAAATAGGTTTCCATAAATGCCTATCCACTCCATAGACATGAACTTTTTTAGGTCCTAAAATTATGGGATTCCCCCATAGCCTGAAGCGATTGTTCATGCGTCCAAAAGTTGATTTAATCCAATGGTCGAAAGTCTCCTTGCTTAAAGTTTCTCCAAATGTTATTATGACAGGGGCCCCAATTAATTTTTGGAATTGCCCTGGCATTGTCACGGTTTCTTTACACATTGAATACCATGCCTTATTTTCGGTCATCTCCATCAGCTTATCATAGATTCGTTGAACATATAGAATGTGGCTTCTATGGTCTCTAAAATTTCCACTTCTATTTGTAACTTTCCCATTATCGTAAAAGTCGTGCCCCCCTCGTCCTATAGGTGATGGAAATCTCAACGCACTTATAGCGTAAAGAGGTGAATATAGGCCTTGAAGTTTACTCAATGTTTCTTTTACGATTGAAATCTTATCCACTAACTTAAATTTAGAGGCCCTTCTTTCCATCATTTCTATTACATCTCCTTCGTCAAGAGACAAAGAGATTTCTCTATCTTCATCATCTTCTTCGTAGATTTCCTCATCAATTTGGTATATACTCTCATGCACAAATAATATACTTACATATCTGTAAGGCTTACTTAACTGAGCTACTCTTTCCCACAACACATTAAAAGTCAATCCACTAAGCCAGACATGATCTAATTCTGGTGAATCCATTACGAGATTTCTTACCCACCTATCAGACTCTTTACTAAGTTGGAGTGTATAAAATACAAAATATCTTGGGGTTAAAACTTCAAGAAATCCCATATATCCCCTATTTTCCCTTGGATCCAATATCCGATAGAGATTCTCATCAATTTCTTGTGCTTCTATTTTAAAGTTGCCCAAAATTTCTATTACCTTTCTCTGCTTTCCAGTATCTCCTACATGCTCAAGCATATAACTTTTAACTAATGGACGCTTAGTTTTCCGTTCATCCAATTCTTCCATGCGCTCAGCTGAATACCCATCAAGATAACGGATCATTCTTTGACGAGATGTAATAAATTTTATCTCTTTTGAAATATCGTCATCGATCATTTATTTGCCTCCGTACTCATAAATCGCCTCTCTAACTTTCTTGAAAGCCTCAAAGGTAAGTTGTTCACCTTTGGTTTCTAAGATTTCATACTTCAATTTATCCGGGTTCAGCCCCTCAATTTCTCTCATTTGTTTTTCCTTAGCTTCATCTTTGAAACGCTCGGCTTTTATTTCAACGATTACTGTCCTGCCATTTTTCTTTTTTATTAAAAAATCAGGTGAGTAACTGTGATATTTTTCATCTTTCCCTTTATATTCAAAGATAATATCTGTCTTTTTAGGGTCACTTATTCCCCCTGTAAAATAAACATCTTCCACGTCGGCCGGGTTCTCATTTACGATTTCAAGTAACCATATAAAGAAATTTTTCTCTGGTTTAGAATCAAAAAGGTAAGGAGTATATTGAAATCCAAAGTCCTTTTTATTCATCTTTTTAAATTTTTCATAAGAGATGAGTAATTCTTTTGCCCTGTCTTTATGATAAATAATCTCTGTAGTGTAGATTTTCTTACCATTTTTTTCTTCTTTGCTAAATCCCTCTGGTTTGATTAAAGCCAATGCTTCCTCAACTTCTTCCTCAATTATCTTGTAATTTTTAATTTGTTTTTCTATTTGTTCTTTAATTTTAGGAATATGACTTTCTGGTATCTCTTCTTTGGGATACAAGTCTTTTAATTGTTGATGAATTGCTATAAGTGGCAGTTTATATAGAGACGATAGCTCAATAGCAAGGAAATAAGCGTCAATGAAATCCTCTTCTACAGCAAATTTTTCTTCTTTTTTAACAATTAAGACACTTTTTCTATCAGGAATTTCCTTTAGGTCATAGATAATCTTTGCAGCCTCATCTTTTGTATATTGAGGTTTCTGCAATTTAATTTGACTGATGTTTATTTGGTTATTAACAGGAATTACCTTTCGGATTCTTTTTTTAAGTGATATTGGTGGAATTTCTATCTTTCTTAGAATTACTCTCTCTGTTACCACATCTTGATGGGCGTTATTTAATTCTTGAAGTGATTCTCCATAGGTCTCGCTAAGTTGTGCGTCTAAGATTGATACATTGTCCTTTGAAAGATAAATCTTTGCTTTATGAATATTGCCAGGGGTTTGCCTTAAGCATCTGCAAGCAGCTTGCAGGACAAAGTTATTACTGCCAGCGCTGAGCTTTCTGGAAAGGGCGGTAGCAAATAGAGATGGACAATTCCATCCCTCGGTTCCCTTATTAACGAGAAGAAAGATACGATAAGGAAGGTAAGGGTCGTTTATCCTATTATCAAATAGGTCTTTCATATCTTCAGAGGATTTACTATGAACTTCCAAGATAATTGAAGGCTCTTGCCTTATCTCTATTAAAGTTTTTTCAATAATAGGTTTAGCATTTACTAAATCCTCTATTTTTGGAAAGTAAATGCTAAGTCTGGAAGGAGTGCTATCATAAATTTTTATATCTTTATAATTTTTAAAGAAATCCATAATTACATCTTTTAGAAAATCATCATCTCTTACCTCTGGGTAAGCAATAATGTTTCCCCGGACTTCTTTTAATATTCCATCCTCAATTCCTTGAGATAAGCCATACCAGTAAACTACATCCTTTAAAATTTGCTTCTTATAATATGGAGTCCCTGTAGTATTCACTACAACTAAAACATTAGTGCTTTTTGCTAAGTAATTAACAGTTTGCCTTACTCTTTTCAACTCTTTACCCAGTTTTTGCCCATAGGTGTGATGTGCCTCATCAGAAAAAATAGCAAGATTTGAGAGCGAAGCGATTGTTTGAAGCCTTTGATTAGCTATAAACTCCTTAACCTCTTCTTTTCTCCTATTTTCAAAAAGACTACCAAGCATTGATTTTCTAATAGATTCCTTTCTAATTCTAATCTTTTCGGTATTAGTGACAATTATATTAAATAAACTACTCTTAATTATAGGAATATCCTTTTCCCCGTCACGAGTATAGGTGAATTTTACTGAGGTGATGAATTCTTTATATAAGCGTTCAGGCAAAACTTTCTCATAAGGAATATCAGAGATTTCTTTTAGTGCTCCTAAAATGGTTTTTCCAGGCGCAAAAACCAAAACATTTTTGACAAAATTTGCATCTGGATATTCAAGTGCCATTACAAACTCAGTAGCAATAATTGCACCAATTAAAATTGTTTTGCCTGCTCCCATTGTTAAAGCAAAAATGTAGCTGAGATAGTTAAGAACCAAAGATTCTCTTGTTGCTTCTAAACGATGTTTTTTAACAAACTCATCATCTGTTTTTATTCTTTCAAAAACTGAGCTCAATCCCCCACCTGATAAAGCAATTCCCCTCCACTCATCTTCGGATAATTTTATATTAAGTGTATCCAATAAATTTTCATTAGAAAAATAACTTTTGTACAAGTCAAAAACACATGGTGTTTTCTCTACGAGCCTTAAATACCAGTATACTTCAAGAGCTTCTAATTGAGCATTCCTAAGAAAACGCAGTGATTTTTCTTTTGAAGACGAGGAGATAATAGAATATTCTAATATCTCAGCTATAGTAGGATAATTGCAGAAATAATCCATTTCTCGCCACTTTTTTACCTTTTCTTTCAAAAACAAATATAAGTGCTTATTGGGCATTTATTTTATCCTAAATTAATCATCAAGATACTCATCAATTTTCTTCACTTTATTAGGAAATTTCACTTACTCAAAATCTGTATCTTTATTATATCATTGTTTCAAAGAAAAGTGAATTTATCACAGGGATTCTACAGGCAAGATGCCTGTGCTACTGAAGTCTGCGGCTGTATTAAACTAATCGAGTGGGGTATTTTTCTCTTCCGTATCCCTTTATACTCTGAGTAGCTGCTTGAGTGGCTATTTTACCACAACGCGGCAGAGAAGCACCTTCAAGCAAACCAGCTAAGAATCCGGCTGCATACACATCCCCTGCTCCAGTGGTATCTACAACTTTTCCTTTTTCCGCAGAAATTTGCCACTCTCCTTCTTGAGAGATAATGTAGGATCCCTTTTCTCCCCTGGTGCACACTACAATTTTTGCGCCATATGCCAAAAGTTCCCTTGCTCCCTTTTTATAGTTTTTATCGGTCAGAATTTCTACCTCTTTTTCTGTGGGGAAAAGAATGAAAGACCTTTTTAAAATGGTAGATAGCTCCTTTAACCCTTTTGTTGCA
This sequence comes from Candidatus Aerophobota bacterium, assembly GCA_030615365.1. The sequence continues at coordinate 38,919 of JAUWZM010000013.1, forward strand.
TGAGGCTCACCTGGATCAAAACTTAAGGGGACTTTCGCCTCCTCAGCAATATTCTTTTGAGTGGCAAAGGATACATCTCCCAAAAAAGAAGTCATATGTAAAAATTTAGCCTGGTTTATGTAATGCATGTCTACTTCACTGTCTTTTAATGTATCATTGATGTTGGGGAACACGAAGATACTTCTCTCTCCATTTTTATCTAGCAAAATAAGGCAAATGCCACTTCTTCCTTCTTCTTTAATTCGGCTAATATCTACTCCCACCTCTTGTAATTCCTTTAGTAGAAATTCTCCCTCTTCATCTTTTCCTACTTTCCCTACAAAACCGCAAGAAAAACCCATTTTTGATAGGGCATACACTGTGTTCGCTGCCGAGCCTCCTCCGCTTTTTTTCAATAATTGCCCATTATTTTTCACGCCCTTCAAAAGTAAATAAAATTCCTTCGGGGTAGCCTCCCTTTCTCTACCTATAACCTCTGCTGAGAGATACTTTTTTTCTTTAAATAATTTATCAAACCGTACCTCATAAATTAAATCAAGATTTAACGCACCTACTCCCACCACATCCATTCTTTATCCTCCTGAGAGTGTATGCAAGGATTTTTTTCTTTTTAAAGTATAGCAATTGATAGGTTGGGGGTCAACTTAAAATTTTCGAAATAACTGAAATTTGTTACGTAAAAATCCAAATTTGGTTTCAGGAGATTGACAGGGTTTCTAAGGTATGATAGATTATATGCAATCTCTTAGAAAATCCATTGCGGATCCAGAGGTAAAAATTGAGAAGAAGAACATTTTTTGCTTATAATATCGGGTATTTTCTTCTTCCTTATCCTACCGCCAATCGTTTCATATGCTCAAGATACCTAAGGTAATTATCAATAAAGAATATTTTAGTGTAGCTCTATTTTATCAAAAGGAGACGATTATGTCTAAAATTATTTCCACTCATTCCTTCCGTGGTGGCACGGGAAAGTCTAACATCACCGCTAATGTAGCAGTAACCATTGCTCAGCAGGGACGACGGGTGGGTATCGTTGACATCGACATTGCCTCCCCCGGCATTCATATCCTTTTTGGCCTTGATGAAGAAAAGATGGATAAAACTCTTAATGATTATCTTTGGGGGAATTGTGCCATTGAAGAGACAGCCTATAATGTAGGTGATAGCCTGAAAATGGGGGAAGACAAGGTTGCACTGATGGGTGGTAGCATCTATCTAATCCCATCCAGTATTAGGGCTGGAGAGATTGCCAGGGTACTCAAGGAAGGCTACGATGTCGGGCTGCTTAACGATGGCTTCCGGGAACTGATCAGAAAATTTAACCTTGATTACCTGTTTATTGACACTCATCCCGGAATTAACGAAGAGACGCTGCTTTCTATTGCTATCTCTGATACTCTCCTGATCATTATGCGTCCCGACCAGCAGGACTACCAGGGGACGGCAGTAACAGTGGAGGTAGCCCGCAAACTGAGCATTCCCCGGATGCTCCTGGTGGTCAACAAGGTTCTTACTGAGTTTGACTTCGCTGAAGTGAAAAAGCGAATAGAGGAGACTTACAACTGCGAGGTAGCAGGAGTTTTGCCTCTCTCCGAGGACATGGTGCGACTGGGCAGCGCTGGCATCTTCTCTTTGCACTACCCCAACCATTCCCTTACCAAGGTCATCAAGGAAATTGCCAGCAAGGTACTGCAGGAACAATGAAATTCGGCAAGATAAAGTTGTGGTCAGGATTTGGTTTAACTACCAAAATCCTGATCGTATTTTTGGCGCTGTCTATAGTTTCATTGGTTGTCATCGGTTTCCTCGCGGTCAGGAATATAAGAGAAGTGCGTGACTATACCCTTAAAAGTAGCACTTCTTTGGGAGAGCATGCGATTAGCGATAGTGCAAAGGCTTTGAAAGATCAAGCGGAGGAACACCTGCTTTGTCTGGCAAAGGATCAGGCAGCTATCAGCAATACGCTATTTGAAAAGGCTGAAGCGGAAATAAATACCATAGCCAAGTTTGCTTCCAATCTTTGGGGTAGCCCCTCATCAGTTGGACATCGACACTCTTATTCCCAGAAAGAGAAACCAGAGGATATATACGCAAGTTCTGTTTATGTGTTGGCACCAAGTGTCTCTGTCAATGCAGTTAGAGAAGAATTGAACCTATCCAGTAATATGGATGATATTTTCATACCTATTTATGCTAATAATCCAAACTTGGTCTGGGTCTACATTGGAACAGAATCTGGTATACTTCGATCATATCCCTGGAAATCTGGAATAGATCCTTTATTTGATCCCGGAGTCCGCGACTGGTATAGAAGGGCAAAAAAAACTGGTAACATTGGCTGGACAAATCCGTATATTGATGTCTCTACAGGTAAATTGATGGTCACCTGCTCAAAATCTATCTATGATTCAAAAGATAACTTGATTGGTGTGGTCGCAGCAGATATAACCATAGAAACAATCAATCGTAGGATTATCAATACTCAGGTTGGGAAGCTTGGATATGCTTATTTGATGGATAACCATGGTAAGGTTATTGCCCGCCCGGGTTTATCTGCCGAAGATAAAAGATGGGATGAAACTTTCGAAGCAGAGAATTTACTCCATAGCGATAATATAGAGTTAAGAAAGATAGTAAAGGATATGACCGCTGGCAATACTGGAATCGCTAAGTGCAAATTTGGGAGTAACGAGAAATACATTGCTTATGCCCCTATTGCCTGTACAAAGTGGAGCATAGGCATAGTGATGCCAGCTAAAGAGATAATAGCACCAGCATTAGCCACAAGAAACCAAATAATTTCTGTTATAAAGGATACCAGTGAGTATATCAACAGGAAAATAAATAGTATGCAAAATACCTTCGTTGGTATTTTCATCATCATACTCCTGGTGGTCTCTTCTCTTGCCTTTTTACTATCAAGGATGATTACCAGACCAGTTCTCAAAGTAACTGATGCTGCCCGAGCTATGGAAAAGGGAAAGCTTAAGGAGGAAGATATCGCCAGTCTAAGCCAGAGTAAAGGTGAGGATGAGGTAGCTTCTCTGAGCCGAGTTTTCGCCAGCATGGCAACTCAGGCTAAATATAGAGAGAATCACCTAAAGAAGGAAGTAAAAGAATTACAAATTAAGATTGATAGAGCCAGGGAAGCCAGGGAAGTGGCCAAGATCACCGAGAACGAGTACTTCCAGCGCCTTCAGGAGATGGCCAGGAAAATGCGAGAGAGAGTAAAGGAGGAATAGGATGCAATGTTGGAAATGCGGTAAGCCGGCATCAGGAGTTTGTGCCTTCTGTGGACGAGCGGTGTGTAAGAAGCATGTTTCTCAGATGCCAGCCATTATAACCATTTATGTTGGTGCAGAGCACACGCCAAAAACTATCGTGGTAGCCGATGCCCTTTATTGTGGAATATGTCGCCCTCAGCCTGAGCCTATAGAAATGCCGGAGATTTACTAATGCGTCACCCGAAATGGAGATAAAAATAATGAGTGCAGAGAGAAAGAAAAATATTTTTTCTATATTACAGGAGGAGATTGCCTCCCGGGAGAAGGAAGAGGAGAAACTTAGTCTTGCTGATCTGTTATCGCTCCCTGATAACCTGAGGGAGCTAATGCTAAGGATTGCTCGCCTGGGTGAAGTGACTCCGGTACAATTGGCTCAAGAGCTAGGGCAAGAGGAGAATGAAATAGAGAAGATGCTTTCAGAATTGGTAGAAAAGGGTTATCTGAGGGAGAAGAAAACATACAGGGTTGCTTTTGGCCATAGGAGAACCACCAGATTGCCCCAGAGTATCTGGGAATCCTTGGAGAAAAAGTTATAATAGCAGGGGAGAATAAGGATCTATTATGTCGAATAATAGTACCGATTCGAGTATTTGGAAAAGAATCGAAGCAAGAGCCAAGAAGGCACAGAAACCTACTCAAGATCTGTGGGTAACATTAAAAGACAGGTTAGATTTCTCCAAACTCAAACCTAAAGGGGTTAGAACTGTAGAGATTGCTAAGCAGAAAATTCGTGGAGAGAAATACTACATTCTTCACAACACTGAAAAAGATACTTACCTTCAACTGGACCCCAAGGGATTCTTCCTCTGGAATTTAATGGACGGCCAGCATTCACTCACTGACCTCTCCGTAGCCTACCTCTCAGAATTTAACTCAGTACCGTTTGGCCAGTTACGTGCTCTATTAGCTCAGCTCAAAAGCAATTCCTTCTTAGAGGAAAAGGCTCTCAACCTCTATGGGCTCATCTGGAATCGTTTGGGTGCTGAGAGTTTAAAGGATCGAGTTACACGATTCTGGAAAAAGGTATCTCAGGCTCAGATTAGCATTAATGCTGACACCTACTTTAGCTGGCTTTATCATCACGGAGGTTGGCTTCTCTTCACCTCTCCGGCCAAGATGACTTGCATTATCCTCTCCGTGGTTGGTGCTATTCTCTTCATCTTGGAACTTATCAGCGGCGATTACCCTATTTTCCAGACCGCGGGTTCCTTTAGCTGGGGAATTATCACCCTCTTTTTGTTGAACATAGTAATAATCTTTTTTCACGAAAATGCTCATGGACTTACCGTTAAATCTTATGGTAGAAAGGTACGCAGCACTGGCTTTATGTTTTATTGGGGTAATCCCTGTTTTTATGTTGACACCACTGATATGTGGTTAGCCTCGCGCAAGGGACGAATTGCTGTTGCCTGGGCAGGACCTTACTGTGGGTTGCTCATCGGCTCTGTATGTTCCATTATAATTGCTTTTTTCCCTTTATCAGCAGGTGCACCCTTACTTTTTCAAGTTGCCTTTATGGGTATGCTCAACGTGTTGATGAATATGAACCCTCTTTTGGAATGGGATGGATATTACGTACTAATGAACTATCTGGAAATTCCTCGCTTGCGAGCTAAATCATTTGATTTTATTAAAGGTCCTTTATGGCAAAAGCTATCCAGTAGAAAAGAAAAGTTCAGCCGCGAAGAGAAAATATTTACTATATTTGGTGCTATGGCAGCAACCTGGGGGGCAGTGGCTATACTGTTGGTAGCGCGAATATGGCGAGGCGAGCTTTACGGTATGTTCAGATCACTATGGGTAAGTGAGTGGATCGGCACTAAAGTAATTTTGGTAATTATATGCTTAGTCCTGCTAATACCACTTGTGGGTTCAATGGGCTTAAGAATCTGGCACGGGCTGCAAGGTTTTTGGAATGTAATCACCAGGAGGAATAGGGCTAATGTCCAGACATAACAGTGTTGAAAATCAGTTATTTAAATCCGAAGTTCATTGTTTTTATCGAAATGGAAGCTGGTGGGCACTGGATGTTCTCCGAATGCTTGTCTTTAACCTCTCACCTTTGGAAGCAGAAATACTGACTTTACCTGACGAGCAAATAGCACTCTTAAACACTGGCAACTCAGAAATGAACCATCGTTTCTCCTCCCTTGAGGTCAAGCAGGCGCTCAGCAACCTGGAGAAAAACCAATTGCTCTGGCACTCTCCAGAACAATCACTGCCTGTTAGACGAAAAATTTCACCTGAAATAAACGCTTTAAAGCTTAACATCGCTCAGGACTGCAATCTGCGCTGTAAATACTGTGAGTACTGTGTTGCTAAACAGGGTTCCTTCGGCAAAACGCGGACAAAAATGTCACCTGAGGTAGCCTTAACTGCGGTGGATTTTCTCCTAAGCGAATCAAGGAACAGCGACACAATTTTTTTTAGCTTCTTTGGTGGAGAGCCGCTGCTCAATTTCCCCACCATAAAATCTATTGTGGAATATGCTCAAGAGGGAGCTGAAAGTCGGGGAAAGAAGGTAAAATTCTTCATAGAGACTAATGGCACTCTATTTAACCAGGAGATAATTTCCTTCATCAAAGAAAATGAAGTTGAAGTCCAGGTTAGCCTGGACGGCGACAAGAAAACACACGATAAAATGAGAGTGTTCCCCAACGGGAGAGGCTCTTACAAGGTGGTAACTCAGTGGTTGCCTCAATTGCTTGTGGACTATACTGACAAGGTGCGATTGGTAGCTGTCCTTACTCCTCGGACTGCTGACTTTGCAGCCTCGTTTAGATGCCTTCGGAGGTGGGGTGCTGTCAGTGCTGTGGTGATCCACGCCAGAGGAATTGACAGTGATTGTGAACAGCTTAAGTATTCATATTCTCAGTTAGCTCAGTTATTTCTTGAAGAAGCTCTAAAGGATGACACCTCGGCCAGGGGGATTTTTAGTCGCTATATGCTGACACTTTGTGTAGGACGCCGGCGCTCATATCACTGTGAGGCAGCTACAAATATGCTCGGAGTCTCAGCAAGGGGAAAATTTTATCCCTGTGTGGGTCTGGCAGAAGTGGAAGGCTGTGAATTGGGCAATGTATGGGAAGGGGTGAACTGGCAGAAACTAAACTACTGGCGAGAAAGGCTCGGTGATGTTGACCACATTCCTGCCTGCCGGAATTGCTGGGCTCGCTATCTGTGTGCTGGGGGTTGCGTCTCAGAGGCAATCAAGATAAACGGCAACCCGTGGCAGCCTAATTCTGTTGAATGCGAGATTGAAAGACATATTATTGAGCTTTCAATTTGGCTCTATGCCGAGTTGCGCCGATATAATCCCAAGGTATTTCTACAGCTTTTGCCTGAAAAATTTGACAGATGGCTCAAAGTTGATTAACCTATAGGTAAGGTGATGCAAAGTGGGGGGGCAACGCTCTGCATCATCAGTCGCCTCAGAGTTTTTTACTCAAAGGTGTGAAAGGCTGTAGAAAAACAGCAAAGATTTAACATTAAACTCAAAACTTCCGAGTATGGATTATCAGAATAAGAGGAGGTGGTTCAGATGGCAACTCAGGATGAACTCAACCACTTGGTAGGAAAGGCTGTAAATGACCCTGCTTTCAGGAAAGAGATGCTCGCCGACCCTGAGGAAGCAGCAAAGGGAATGGGTATCTCTTTGACATCGGAACAAGTGGAACAGATAAAGAAGGTAGATGCTGACAAGATGGCTGAAGCAGTGGAGGATATGCAATCTAAGAGTTCCACTTGCTGTTTCGTCGGCTAATAGGCTGGATAGTTGATGTTGGAAACTTCGTGTTTAAGAGGAGAAGCTTGCCCCCGCTCCTCCTCACCTGGCAATACAAATAGGAGGCATAACCAGATATCAGTTGATGCAATAGTACTTTTTTTGACCTGGAAATGTTCTGCTCGGTGTGCTATTTGCTGTTTTGATTGCTCTCCGGATAGAAACGAGGTAATGAAGTTCGAGGAGGTGAAAGATTACTTAGACCAGGCTCGAAAAATTGGGGTAAAGGGAATTTCAGTAAGTGGTGGAGAACCTTTTCTTTTCTACGATTTGCTGAAAGACACAGTTTCCTGTGCTTTTAAGCAAGGGTTTAAGCCTTTATGCGTAACTAACTGCTTTTGGGTAAAAAATAAAAATACCACCCATCAGAAGTTAAAATCTCTCGTTGAGAGTGGGCTTTCTGAAATACTTATTAGTGCTGATGAATTCCATCAGGCTTTCGTGCCCCCAGGAAACATAACTAATTTTTTGGGAATAGCAAAAGAATTTCAGATTAGAGTGGGAATAAACAGACTAATTACTAAGAATAGTAAGCCTTTGGCAGAGTTTTTAAGAGACTACAGTATTAAGGAA
>JAUWZM010000143.1 GCA_030615365.1 Candidatus Aerophobota bacterium
TCTTCTACCTGGATAGCTAACCGCTTCTCAGAAGGATTTAGGCTTGGTCCTTTTGGGATAGCCCAACTCTTTAATACCCCATTTATTTCCAGACGAAAATCGTAATGTAGATGGCGTGCCTGATGTTTTTGTACTACGAAAGAGTTTCCCTGCTCTGTCTTTTTGATCCCTTTTGGCTCAGAAGTCTTTCTGAAATGCCGTTTTTTTTGATACTCTTCTAATTTCATACTTTCACTATTATACTTATTTTTGAAGAGGGCTCAAGTCAAGGTATGACAAATTCCCCCCCCCGAGTCCCCTAAGGTCTGAAACATTTCAAATTTTATGAAAGGGTGATATTTTCACTTTGCGTTACTATGACATTATCATTTTGCGGTGACAGAATAAAATCTTGTCAAAAGATATAATGGGTGGTATAATCAAGAAAAATTGGCCATGGATTCACACAGGATCGGAGCTAACTGTAAGTAGCTTTCATTTGCACTTGGGAGAGGAACCACCTATTTCAGGATGGCGACAGGATTAAAACTAAAAAGGTTTAAAATCAATGGATTATAAATCTGCCGTTTTTCAGAAAAGATTAAATTTTTATCTGCAATTGATATTAGCCCTATTTAGTGGACTAGCTGTAATTTGCCTTATTCTGGAGTATGGTTTTTCTCTTCCTTTTGAGTTAAAGGATACTTTTCATCGATTAGAATTTTCGGTAGCAGGAATAATAGTAGGACAGCTCTTTCTTAAATTAGCTTTATCCCGTGACAAAAGGATCTTTTTTCAAAACAGTAAGATAGACTTTATAGTACTACTTGTATTTTTTCTCTTATTTTTAGGAGTTACAGGAATTTTTAAGATTCCAAAAATTTACCTTTTTCTTAAAAATAAGGGTTTTCCCTCTCTCAATTATTCTTATTTGTTGCTGGTTCAATTATATATTCTTATTTTTTCAGGACTGAGAATTCCCCAAATAAATAAATTAATTACAACTCTCAAAATCAGACCCCCCTTGGTTGTCATTACAACTTTTGGGTTAATAATTGGGATGGGGACTTTTCTTTTACTTCTTCCTCATTCTACGGTTTTTGGAAAAAACACCAGTTTTTTAGATGCTCTTTTTACTGCTACTTCGGCTACCTGTGTTACTGGGCTTATTGTAGTAGATACGGGAACGCATTTCTCTATCTTAGGACAGTTGATTATTTTAGCACTTATTCAAATAGGAGGCCTGGGATTGATGACTTTTACTTCATTTTTTGCTCTGGTTATGGGTAGAAAATTTGGAGTTCGAGATAGGGTTCTCCTAAGAGATATCTTTAGTTACCGTGATATGGGAAACCTTGGCTCTTTAATCCTGTCTATCCTCAAGGTTACCCTTATTTTTGAAGCTATAGGTTCAGTTCTTCTTTACTTGCAGTTTCTTCCGCATACAGAAAATGCATTTGCGGCTGCGTATTCGGCTATTTTCCACTCTGTATCTGCTTTTTGCAATGCTGGTTTTTCTCTTTATTCAGACAGTTTTGTCCGATATCAATCTTCTTTAGGAGTTAATTTAACTATGAGTGGCTTAATCATTGCTGGAGGACTTGGCTTTGTCGTTATTGTTAACCTTTTAAGGATGGGTCACTCACGTTTTAAAGGGAAAAGGGAGATGCTTTCCCTTCAGAGCAAACTTGTCATTTTAGTTTCGGGAGTTTTAATTCTTTTAGGAATGTCTCTTTTTTATTTGGCAGAGAGACATGGGGTTATAGAGGGTTTTTCTTTAAAAGAAGGGGTATTAGGAGCATACTTTCAGGCAGTTACAGCTAGAACAGCTGGATTTAATACTCTAAATATAGCAAGATTAACCATTCCCTCTTCTTTTCTTCTTATTATGCTTATGTTTATAGGCGCCTCTCCCGGATCTACTGGAGGGGGTATTAAAACCAGCACCTTTGCCATCTTAATTTTTACCATTAAATCATTGATTAAAGGTAAAGAGAGGATAGAAGTTTTTAAAAGGACTATCCCCAGGATGGTAGTTTATCAGGCTCTTTGTGTTGTTATTTTAGCCCTGGGATGGGTAGGCATCTCTACTCTTTTACTTTCTTTTACTGAAAAGGCCCCTTTTTTAAATATTTTATTTGAAGATTTATCCGCTTTTGGAACAGTGGGGCTTTCCAGGGGGCTAACCCGTCATCTTTCGATAGCAGGAAGAGTGGTAATTATATTAACAATGCTTGTGGGTAGAGTGGGCCCTTTAACATTAGCATTAGCTATGGGAAGGGAAAAAACTGGAGAACTTTATGAGTATCCTGAGGAACAAATTGTTATTGGATAAGGAGTTTTAACTATGCGTAAATTTGCTGTAATTGGGTTAGGTCACTTTGGCGTTGCAGTGGCCCAAAGTTTGACTGAGAGGGGAGCTGAAGTAATTGTGGTGGACAAGGATGGACAACTGGTGGATAAATTCAAAGGGATAGTGGATTTAGCTGTAAAATTAGATTCTACCGATGAGAATGCTTTAAGATCTCAGGGAATTGATAAAGTAGATGTTGCTATAGTGGGTATCGGGGAATTTGAAGCTTCTGTTCTTACTACTGCTTTGCTTAAAAGAATGGGAGTGCCTATGATTATCACAAAAGCTTCCTATACTGCTTCTCATATACAAGAGAGAATACTAAGTCTGGTAGGGGCAGATAGGGTAGTTTTGCCTGAAGTTGAAATGGGCAAGAGATTAGCTCAAAATATTTTATTCTCTAATATTTTGGATTATATTCCCATTTCTGAGAAGTATAGTGTAGCAGAGATACCTTCCCCTGCTTCCTTCTGGGGTAAGAAAATTAGCAGGCTTAAAATAAGAGAAGCTTGCAGGGTTAACATTTTAGGAATAAAAAAGCTATCCCCTGAAGGAGGTAAAGTAGAGAAGATAAACTATTTTCCTCAGGCTGATGATGTCATTGAAAAAGGAGATATCCTCCTGGTTATAGGAGAAGAAGAAGATATAGAGCGCTTCTCCAGTAAAGAATAAAAAAACTGTAAGATTTGCCGTTTAGAAAAAATCTGCTATGATATTATCATAATTAAAATTATGAAAGGGGGAAGAAAAATGTGTGAAAAAATTTTGAAGGTATTGGGCTATTTCTTTGGAATTGTGGGAGGAATTAGTTTGGTAATAGGAGTAATACTTCGTCTTTTTAAAGGGTCTTCCGGCGCTCTCACTGCTAATTTGCAAGCCAGTGCTTTTGTAGAATTTTCTCAGGTTTGTCTTATATTTGCTATAGCTCTTGGAATAGCAGTAATTGTGGAAAATATGGGAAAAAAGCAAGGGAAGAACAAAAAGTAAAATCTTCAATCCAAGAGCTCATTAAATTTCTCTGTCTGGGTAGGGGAGGCTTTAGCCTCCCGATTGCTTCTTAACTCT
>JAUWZM010000003.1 GCA_030615365.1 Candidatus Aerophobota bacterium
CCAGGGCTGCATCCTCTAACCTGACCTCTCCTTGCACTTTAAAAGGTAGGAGAGGATATACAGGCTCCTGATAACTTGCCTTAATCAGGGGAGTATAAAAAACAGGCTCCAGTAAAATTTTATTAGAAGTAGATGGATAAAACTTTTCTTTATCCTCTTTTTGTGGAGTAAATGAAGCAAAGACTTGCACAGCTTTTTTGTAAAGGAAGGGAAAATCTATATTTGCTTTAAATTCTCCATCTTTATCGGTAACTACTTTAAAAATTCTCTCTTTCTCAAGGAAAATATCTATCTCCCTGGTAGCTAAAAATTTTTCGTCCTCTATTTTCAACCTTCCAGAGACTTCAAAGGAGCTTCCCACCACAACTTTCCTTTCACCAACAAAAATTTGCAGAAAAGTAGATTCCAACCTCTTTCCCTCTTTTACCTGATGGTAAAGATTCTGTATTCTGTTTTTGTACCCTTCAGCCAATTTGCCCAAAGGAGCAATTTCTTTTCTCAATCTCTCAGCAGCAGCACTTCCTATTCTCCTTTTGAGCTCATCTACAGAAGAGTTTAACCTATCTAAATCTCTCTCTGCTTTTAAAACAGTTTCCCAGGCCTCTTCTAATTTCTTTCCAGCTTCCTCAACCTCTCCGTAATCTAAGAGAGCCTCAGCAGAATCTATATTTTCTTTCACTATTTTTAGCTTATCCCCCATAGCCTGAATAAGCTGGTTAAATCGAATGAAAATGTAGCGCACAGATTCAGGAATATAAGAAAGATAAGTTCTAATGAGTTCAGAGGATGCAGAACTCCACTCCTCGGAGATTTGTAGGTTAACAATTTTACCGTAAAGAGATATAAGCTGAACAGGAAAAAAAGCTTCCTCTTGAATTTGTGCAGGATTTTTGTGGCGAGGAATACTAACTGCGTAGCTTGTAGAAAAGGATACTATAAATAGAATGCTCAACTCCACTAAAACTACCAAAACGAATAGTTTCTTCATTTTTCACTAAGTTTATGTAGCTCAGGCCTTTAGGCCTGACCGATTTTCTTTCTTGTTTTTGGATCTTGAACTTGTTTTAACCGACTAACTGATCAACTGGTTTACCTGACCAAAATCTCCACCACTTTTTTGGTAACAATAAGACAGAAAATAATAAAAAGCCCAAGACCTACAGGATCAAGACCCAGGGAAGTCACAAATTTTCTTCTGGGGTGAAGTATTTCCACTAAAGCCAAATACTCTATGATAAATACTGATATATAAACACCAAGTCTCTCTTCCCCAACCCCCACAAAAATAGCCACCGTAAATAAAAGAAAAGCTGTTAAAAGAATAATAAAAAGAATATGCCTATCCATTTTTTACTCTCCTACCTCAAATACTACCCTTACCCACCTTCCTTCCTCTTTTTCCTCCACAATTTTTACTGGCATTTTAGTTATCGCTGCAATACAACAGGCAGCTAAGCTTGCTGGAACCGAGCCTAATACCTTAGTAAATCTTGGAGCTTCCACACGAAGTTTAACATTCCTCATCCGCAAAAATACCTTATTTTTCTCAAAGTTAACCTGAGCCCTGGAGGCAAATTCAGCAAAGTCAACTATACAGTAGCTTATAGCATTTTCCAGTTGGGACAAAAAATTCTCCAAAGAAAAGTCTTTATTCTCTTTAACTTCTTCTATAGTTTCCTCTTCAACAATTCCAGAAACTGCTATTACATCTGAACCTGGAGGATAAATAAAAAGACCCGCATGTCCATCTATATTAGAAATTACCCTTTTTGGTGCATCAATTATTTTGCTAACCTTAGGATGAGAAGGATTTCCCGATAAGGGAACAAAGGCTAAGATTTTTCCATCTCTTGGTGGTAGATAAATAGCTCTGCGATCTGCCACAAACTCCTCTAATATAGCCTCAATATTAGCTACTGATCCAGAAATCATCCCTTTAACTACCTGGTGGGGAACAAGATACTCAGGGAAAATAAGCACTGCTGATCCTAAAATAGCAAAGGCAATCCCCAGGGAGGTTAAAGGAATGCTTGCTATTATAAAATAGGAAAAGGCAGCTAAAATAGCTCCAAATCCAACAAACCCTACTCCTACTGCGGTAAATCTATTCATAGAAATGCTTCTTATTTTGACTAATTATGCTCAACAATATCCCTCTGTTCATATAGTAGGATAAATAATAATCACTGTCAAGGAAGTATACGATAAATAAATCCTCTGACACCAACTAACCGACCAACCAATTTTTCTTGACATCTCTTTTATGTATTGCTATACTCTTTTCTGGATCAAAATGAAAGAGAGTGAGAGGTAAAGTCATGGGGAAATTAAAAGAAGTCATGTTTTTTGTGGGGGAAGGTAATGTCAAAAGTTTTATTTTAAGGAGGGAAAGATGCCTACTTCTCAAGAGAACATATTAAAGATACCTTATTCCGATGATCTATTGCTTGCACTCAAGGAAGATAAGGAAGAATTTGAGAAAGAAGCAAAATTTCTTCTTGCTTTGAAGCTTTACGAGTTAGGCAAGATATCTTCGGGAAAAGCAGCGAAGATAGCAAAATTGGACAGAGTGGATTTCTTGTTAAAAATGGACAAATATAAAGTTTCTCCCTTTCAAGAAGATTTACAAGAAATCATAGAGGAAGCCAACGAATGAGGAGAATTGTAATTAACACATCTCCCTGGATTGCATTATCTATATGTGAGCAGACTAATATTCTAGAAAAACTCTATGATGAGGTATATATGCCTTCCGCTGTTAAGCAAGAAATTCTTGCTGGGAGAAAAAGAGTAGGGGTAAAGGAATTAAATGAAAGCCATTGGCTAAAAATAGAAAACATTATTAGCAGTGAAAAAGTAGAGTTTTTATACGAACTGGGGAGAGGGGAAGCGGAAGTAATAACCTTAGCAAAAGAAAAGGGTATAAATTTGGTTCTAATTGATGAAAAAGTTGCAAGAATGCAGGCTAAGATATTGAACTCAAAGTAATTGGAACACTTGGACTTCTTTTAAGAGCAAAGAAAAAAGGAATTTTATATGCAATTAAACCATCGATAGATAAGATACTATCCAATGATATATGGATCAAAAGAGAAATTGTGGAAGGCATATTAAAAGAAGCCACTGAATTATGAGAAAAGAAATTTTGATTTCAGTTGTATTGGTTAAGTTTGACCTTATTTGTTGTAACAGGTAAGTTTCTCTAAAAAAATGTGCGACTCCTCGCTTCCCCTTCGCTTCGCTCTGGGCTTCTTTGTTATTGTAGCGCAGGTCTTCAGACCTGCCAAATCAAGCAGACCTAAAGGTCTGCACTACATCGTTAATACCCTTATTTTTTCCTGAAACTGGAGGAAAAAACTTGACAAAACTTCTATATTTGCTAAAAATACTACCATGGATAGAAGTAACAGTTAAGATTTCTTAAAAAAATGTGCGACTTCTTACCTGCCATTGCGCAAAGCATGCGGTGGCACAGACATCTTGTCTGTGGAAGTCAAAGCAATCTCAGGGCAGGCTTGGAACAGGCTCTGAAAACCGCCCAATGAATTGGGCAACTACTGTAGCTTACCGATTTATCGGCGCATTAAAAAACCGCCCAATGAATTGGGCAACTACTTCTTAATTGACAGAGAAAAGAGGAAAATTTTAGAAAAGTTATTACGAAAAAGTAAAAATCGGGAAAGACTTAGCCTTAAGATTAAGAAAAGATTAGATTAGAAAAGAATAGATAAGATGAGACCAAAAAAATAGGCCCATCTTGGGTCTATTTTTTTGGAAATAGAGGGAGTAAAATGTATTATCCTAAATTTAATGAATTTGAAAGGCTTTGCCGACAGGGTAATGTAATCCCTGTGTATCGAGAAATGCTTGCCGATTTAGAAACACCTGTTTCTGCTTTTATAAAGCTTCATTCTGAAGGGATAGGAAAATCGGATAATTATACCTATCTTCTGGAAAGTGTGGAAAGAGGGGAGCGCCTGGGCAGATACTCTTTTTTAGGAATTGATCCATTTATGATTTTCCAGAGCAAAGCTAAAAAAGCCTATTTGTCTGATACAGCAGGAAAAGTAGAAACCTATGAACTTACAAATGACCCTCTGGATATCTTAAAAAAGATTATGCACCGATTTAAGGTGGTCAACCTCCCCTTTCTTCCCATCTTCTTTGGGGGTGCAGTTGGTTATATTGGATACGATGTGGTTAAGTTCTGGGAGAGGATTCCTTCTCTACATAAAGAAGATTCAGGTTTTCCTGATTGTCTTTTTATTTTTACCAGAAGTATGGTTATATTTGATCACCTGGCTCACAAGATAAAAATTATAAGTTTTGCCTTTTTAAATGGAGAATCTCCAAAAAAAATCTACCAAGAAACAAAGCAAAGAATTGAACAAATAATTGTCAGGCTAAGACGGAGATTACCGAGTTTGCAGAGTATCAGAAAAGTTAACCAAGAGAAAAATGAAGTGAAGTCTAACTTTTCTCAAGATGATTTCATAAAAGCTGTAAATCGGTCCAAGGAGTATATAAGGGATGGGGATATCTTTCAGGTTGTTTTATCCCAGAGGTTCAGTAAAAAGATTTACTCCTCGCCATTTGATATCTATAGAGTTTTGAGGTCTTTAAATCCCTCCCCTTATATGTACTTTTTAAAATTCGGGGATTTTTCTATCGTGGGATCTTCTCCAGAGATTCTGGTACGCAAGGAGGAAAAAAACATTATACTAAGACCAATTGCTGGAACAAGACCCAGGGGAGAATCTGAAAAAGATGATGCGAAATTAGCCGAGGAACTTTCCAAAGATGCTAAGGAAAGAGCTGAACATATAATGTTGGTTGACCTTGGTCGAAATGATCTGGGAAGAGTCTGCGATTATGGAACAGTAAAGATCAAGGAGCTTCTCTCTCTTGAGAAATATTCCCATGTTATGCACCTTGTCTCCGAGGTTCGCGGACATTTACGTAAAGGGTTAGACCAGTTTGACCTTGTGCGAGCATGCTTTCCTGCAGGAACGGTCTCCGGGGCACCTAAAGTAAGAGCTATGCAGATAATTGAGGAACTTGAACCTTCCTCTCGGGGACCATACGCAGGAGCTCTTGGCTATTTTAGTTTTTCGGGTAATACGGACACCTGTATAATTATTCGCACCATGATAATTCAAAATAATACAGCGTATATCCAGGCAGGAGCAGGAATTGTTGCTGATTCTATTCCAGAAAATGAATTTAAGGAAACTGTGAACAAAGCGAAAGCGTTAATCACTGCGATAGAGCTTACCGAAGGAGGAGTAGGATGGTTATAGTAATTGATAACTACGATTCCTTTGTGTATAATCTGGTTCAATACCTGGGTGAGCTGGGAGAGACGATAGAGGTCTATCGCAATGATAAAATATCACTGCAAAAAATAGAGGACAAAAGACCCCAGGCAATTGTCATATCTCCCGGACCGGGGCGACCACCTGATGCTGGTATATCTAATCAGGTGGTTAAACACTTTACCGGCCTTATTCCCATCCTCGGGGTATGTCTTGGCCATCAGTGCATCGGAGAAGTTTTTGGGGGAAAAATTGTCCGGGCTAAAAAACTAATGCATGGAAAAACCTCTCCTATTTATCATTGTGGGCAGGGTGTATATCATAAGATGGAAAGTCCTTTTATAGCCACCCGTTATCATTCTTTGATAATTAAAGAGGGAACTCTTCCCTCCTGTCTGGTAATGACAGCCTGGACAGATGAGGGGGAGATAATGGGAATAAGGCACAAAAGCTATCCGGTATTTGGTATGCAATTTCATCCCGAATCCATACTTACCAAAATGGGTATGAAATTGCTGGAAAATTTTTTAAATCTTAAAGAATGCATTCATCAAAAGATGTGGCGTATCCCGAGTTAAGAGTTTTTGAAAATTCTATGATTGTGAAAAGAGGGAATAAGAAAAAATGATTAAAAAAGCACTGGCAATGCTGGTGGAAGGAAAGAACCTGAGTAAAGCTCAGGCAAGAGGAGTAATGTCTGAGATAATGCAGGGTAGAGCAACTTCTGCTCAAATTGCCGCCTTCTTAATCGCTCTTAAAATGAAAAAAGAGACCGTGGAGGAGATAACGGGAATGGCCGAGGAGATGATGAGGAAAGTGGTAAGTTTTAGCTGGGATGGTGATATTCTTGTAGATACCTGTGGTACAGGAGGAGATAGCCTTGGAACGTTCAATATATCAACAACCTGTGCTTTTGTGGTAGCAGCTGCAGGTGTACAAGTAGCGAAACACGGCAATCGGGCTCTATCAAGCCAGTGTGGCAGTGCTGATGTTTTAGAAGAGTTGGGAGTCAGGTTTGATTTATCTACCCACCTTGTGAAAAAGGCTTTAGAAGAGATAGGCATAGGTTTCTTATATGCTCCTTGTTTCCATCACGCTATGAAATACGCTTTGCCGCCTCGCAAAGAAATAGGAATAAGAACGGTATTTAATTTGCTGGGTCCTCTGACCAACCCCTTGAAGGCAAATGTCCGCCTCATGGGAGTGTATGATCCATCCCTCCTCTTCACTTTAGCTGAGGTTATATCTCACCTGGGAGCTAAAAGAGCCTTTATAATTTGTGGAGAGGATGGGCTGGATGAGGTGAGTGTAACCAGTAAAACCAGAGTAGCAGAGCTAAAAGAAGGAGAAATTATCAGTTACTGGGTGGAACCAGAAACTTTAGGTGTAAATAAATGGCCTTTAAAAGAGATTAGGGGGGGAGATAAAAAAGTAAATGCCCAAATAATTCGCCGAATTTTAAATGGTGAGGAGAAGGAAGCGAAAAGAGAGATAGTATTGATTAACTCAGCTTTCTGTTTAGTGGGAGCAGGGGTTGCTACCAACTTTAAAGAAGGGGTGAGGATTGCTGCAGAGTCTATTGATTCAGGAAAAGCACTGAAGAAGTTAAACCGTCTGATAGAGTTCACTAATAGTTTTGGTTAAATCATTACAACTTTTATCCTGTGTCAACGTAACAGGTAAGTTTCTCTAAAAAATGTGAGGTTCCTCACTTGCCATTACTGTAGCTTGCCGATTTATCGGCGAATTAAACCCACCCAACGAATTGGACAGCTACTGTAGCTTGCCGATTTATCGGCGAATTAAACCCACCCAATGAATTGGACAGCTACTGTAGCTTGCCGATTTATCGGCGCATTAAAATCGCCCAATGAATTGGGCAACTACAATTGGCAGAGAAAACAAGGATTTTAGAAAAGCTAACTATTACGTGTCAATCGTACGAGGAGAGTAATGTCCGCAGATATACTGAAACAAATAGTAGCTACCAAGAGAAAAGAGGTAGAAAGAAAAAGAAAAATACTACCGCTTGATACCTTGAAAGCACAATTGAAGGACGCTATGCCCCCTAAAGATTTTAGAAAAAGTGTTTTTCTTGGTGAAGGGATACGTATAATCGCTGAAATTAAGAGGTTTTCTCCTTCTGCGGGTAGCTTAAGAGAGAATTTAAACCCTTCTTATTTTGCTCGACTTTACGAGAAAAACGGTGCCTCAGCTATATCTGTGTTAATTGACCGAGAATTTTTTAAAGGGAGCTTGCAAGACCTGGATGAGGTGAAAAAAGCTGTTTCCTTGCCTGTTCTCGCGAAAGAATTTATACTGGATACATACCAGATCCTTGAAGCAAGGCTATGGGGAGCAGACGCTATCCTGCTCATCGCAAGAGTGCTGGATGAGAAAAGATTATTTAAATTTTATCATCTGGCAAAAGATCTGAAAATGTCCTGCGTGATAGAGATTCATTCCTCTGAAGACATTGAGAAAATTTCACACCTTCCCCCTTCCCTGATAGTGGGAATTAATAACAGGGACTTAACAAAATTCCAGGTTAATTTAGATATAACAGGGCAAATTTTAAATCTTCTTCCCTCTTCCCATCTTATAATTAGTGAAAGTGGTATAAAAAATCCCGAAGATATAAAACTACTCAGGGAAAAGGGAGTAAGTGCTTTCCTGGTGGGAGAGGCTATCTTGCGAAGTAATGATCCTGCTAAAAAATTGAGGGAGCTCTGCCATGGTCAGGATTAAGATATGTGGAATTACCAATAAAGAAGATGCCTTTAGGGCAGTAGATCTGGGAGTAGATGCACTTGGTTTTATTTTTGCCCCCAGTCCACGAGGGATAACTCCTTTGGAGGCAAAAAGGATAATCCATAGCATACCCCCTTTTATTGATAGAGTAGGAGTTTTTGTGAATGAGACACTTTATAAGGTAAAGGAAATTTCCAGTTTTTGTTCTTTAACCACCCTCCAGTTCCATGGAGATGAGTCTCCTTCTTACTGTGCCCAGTTTTCTTACAAGATAATAAAATCCTTTTCTATAAAGGATAGGATACCTGATACTATTTTAAACTACCAGGTAGATGCCTATCTTCTGGATACCTTCTGTCAGGAAGGTAGGGGTGGAAGTGGTAAAGTATTCAACTGGGAAATTGCGAAAGAGGCGAGGAAATTAGATATCCCTTTAATTCTTTCCGGCGGACTTAGGCCTGATAACGTGAAAGAAGCTATCAGGAAAGTCAGACCTTATGCTGTAGATGCTGCCAGTGGCCTGGAGGAAAGTCCGGGGAAAAAATCAAAAAAGAAGTTAAAGAATTTTATCAGGAGAGTGAGGGAAGAGGATGAAATACTATAGATTGCCTGGCCATCAAGGGCATTTTGGTGAATTTGGTGGAAAATTTGTCCCCGAGACATTGATGCCCGCCTTACAGGAACTTGATAGAACTTACCAGGAAGCTAAAAGAGATAAA
Organism: Candidatus Aerophobota bacterium; assembly: GCA_030615365.1. The sequence goes on from JAUWZM010000003.1 coordinate 8,786, forward strand.
AAAGGATTTCAAAAAGAACTTAACTGGTATCTTTCCTTCTATGCAGGAAGACCTACCCCTCTTTATCCTGCCCGTAGGTTAACAGGGTACCTGGGGGGAGCAAAGATCTACCTGAAAAGAGAAGATCTCGCACACACCGGCTCTCATAAGATCAATAACACTTTAGGGCAGGCGCTTCTGGCAAAAAAGATGGGAAAAAAGCGAATAATTGCTGAAACTGGAGCAGGTCAGCATGGTGTAGCCACAGCCACAGCTGCTAGCCTTTTTGGATTTCCCTGCCAGGTATATATGGGGGAGGAGGATATAAGAAGACAAAAAATTAACGTTTTCAGGATGAGGCTATTAGGAGCGAAGGTAATTCCGGTGAACTCGGGAAACAAAACTCTCAAAGATGCTATCAATGAAACAATCAGGGATTGGGTTACCAATGTAAGCACTACTCACTATATTCTGGGATCAGTGGTAGGGCCCCATCCTTATCCTATGATAGTGAGAGACTTTCAGTCAGTCATCGGTAGAGAACTCAAACGACAGATCCTCACCCAGGAAAAAAGACTGCCTGACTTCTTAATTGCCTGTGTAGGGGGAGGAAGCAATTCCATCGGAATGTTCCATCCTTTTTTAAAAGAAAATGTGAGATTAATTGGGGTAGAGGCGGGAGGCCTTGGTCTTTCTTCGTCTTATCACGGGGCAACGTTAGCCAAGGGCAGTATTGGAGTTTTGCACGGTAGTAAAAGTTTTCTTCTTCAGGACAAGGATGGACAGGTTCTTCCCACTCACTCCATAGCAGCAGGACTGGATTACCCGGGAGTAGGCCCCGAACACTCCTATTTAAAGCTCACAGGGAGAGTTAATTATACCACGGTTACTGACAGGGAAGCACTGAATGCTTTCAAACTGTTATCCCGGCTTGAGGGTATAATTCCCGCTCTGGAAAGCTCCCATGCTGTAGCCTATGCATGCAAGGTTGCTCCTTCTCTGGATAAAAAGAAACTATTAGTGATAAATCTCTCTGGCAGGGGAGATAAGGATGTGGAAGAAGTTGAAATGAGACTGCAAAATAAGGGAACAGTATGAATCGTATAACTGAAACATTCGAAAAATTAAAAAAGAAAGGCGAGAAAGCCTTCATACCCTTCATCACCCTGGGGTATCCTGACTTAAGGATCTGTGAGGATTTAATTTTTGAGCTGGAAAAAGAAGGTGCAGACATTATTGAGTTGGGTATTCCTTTCTCCGACCCTTTAGCTGATGGTCCGGTTATTCAAACTGCTTCTTACAAGTCTTTGGAAGGTGGAATTACCCTGAAGAAAGCTATTGAATTTGTAGAGAGGGTACGAAGGAAAACCTCTTTGCCTCTTATCTTTATGGGCTACTATAATCCTATCTTTAAGTTTGGAGAGAGAGAATTTATCAATCGAGTTTCAGAAGCTGGGCTTGATGGAGTAATTGTAGCTGATTTACCCCCTGAGGAAGCTAAAAATATACAGCGATATGCGAGGAGAAGGGACTTAGCTCTGATTTTTCTTCTTACCCCGGTAAGTTCTGATGACAGGATAAAACTTGTCTGTGATATGAGTGAAGGATTCGTGTACTGTGTATCCTACACTGGAGTAACAGGGAAAGAAGAGAGAGAGGAAAAGATGCTGGGATATTTTATAAAGAAGGTTCAATCCCACACCCATACACCTGTAGCCATAGGATTTGGTATTTCCTCTCCCTCCGAGGCAAGAAAATTATCCCACCTTGCTGATGGAGTTATAATTGGCTCAGCTATTATTCGCAGGATGATGGAGAATAAAGATAAGAAAAATATGGTGGAAAAAGTAGGCGAGTTTGTCCGTTCTCTATCCCAGGCTATCAAAAGTGCTCACTTTCCATCTTAACTTCAAAGCTCAATATTCTTACCCAATTTCTTGATAAAAAATAAACTCTTGTCTTTTACTGCCAATTGGGTATAATAAACATAAGCTGCAGTTTGCCGATTTATCGGCGTATTAAAACCGCCTGATGAATCAGGCAACTACAACTTCGCCCAATGAATTTGGCAGCTACAACTACAATTAACAGAGGAATGAGGAAAGTTTTAGAAAAGCTAAACTGGCACTAATAAACTTGAAGACAAGTTTACAGGAGGTAGCCATGGGAGTGATAAAAAAGGTAGTTATTACTGCGGCCGGATTTGGCACTCGTTTCCTGCCCATTACGAAAGCTCAGCCCAAGGAAATGTTACCTATAATTGATAAACCAGCCGTTCAGTATATCGTTGAGGAAGCTGTTGCCTCAGGAATGGAAACTGTAATTATAGTTACCTCTCGGGGTGAAAGATCCCTGGAGGAATATTTTAATTTTAACTTCGAACTGGAAAGTCATCTAAAGAAAACTCAGAAAAAAGAACTCCTCTCTCAGGTTCATTGTATCAGCAATCTCGCCAATTTTGTATATATTCACCAAAAAGGACCCTATGGAAATGGTACGCCAATTTTAAATGCCAGAGCAGTGGTAGGAAATGAACCTTTTGCTGTATTGTGGGGAGACGACCTTTTAGTAAGTGATACTACACCAAGGCTACAGCAGCTAATAGAAACTTTTCAACAATACCAATCTCCCATATTAACTGCGTATCCAGTGGACAGGGAAGGAACAAAAAAATACGGAATTATAAAGGGGAAAAAAATTAACTCAAAGGTAATCCAGGTAGAGGAAATTATAGAAAAACCCGGACCCCGAAGAGCACCTTCCAGAATAGCTGCCATGGGAGGTTACATTTTAACTCCTGACATATTTGATGCGTTAGAAAAAACCCAACTCGGTAAAAACAACGAGCTCTGGTTAGTTGACGCTATCTTTAAGCTTTCTCAAAAAAGACCTATCTATGCCTGCCTGGTTGAGGGTAAACATTACGATATAGGATCGAAAATCGGCTGGTTAAAGACAAATATTGAATTTGGGTTAAAACATCCTCAGATAAAAGAGGAGTTAAAAAAATACCTAAAGGTAATAGGTAAGTTTTCCTAAAAGCTAACAATGTAGTGCAGACCTTCAGGTCTGCCTAAATTCATCAGGCCTAAAGGCCTGAACTACATTTGAGGGATAAAGACGAGGTTGGCTATCCGCAGGGATTTGCCAAAATCCTTTTTGAAAACTAAACTATTACACCTAAAGAGAACAGAGAATACCAATGCCTAAAAAAACATTAAAAGAGCTGAGAAAGGACAGTATGAAAATCTTCTATGCTGGTCTGAGTGCAGCAGATTCTTTTAAAGCGGTAAACAAATTTGTCCACAGGAAAGGGAACTTGCTTGAGATAGGCAAGGACTCCTATTTTTTAGATGACTTTAAACATATTTATATAGTAGGAGCAGGTAAGGCCAGTGCCCACATGGGTAAAGCCATGGAGGTCATCTTAAAGAATAGGCTGAAAAAAGGATTTATTACTGTAAAGTATGGGTATGGAGAAAAACTAAAAAAAATAAAAATAAATCAAGCCGGCCATCCTATTCCAGACGAATCTGGAGTAAAGGGAGCAACAGAAATTATACGTTTGCTCCAAACCGCTGGAAAAGATGACCTGGTAATCTGTCTCATCTCAGGAGGAGGTTCAGCTCTTCTCCCTCTACCAGCAAAAGGGATAACTCTTCAAGAGAAGCAGCACACAACTCAGCTCCTTTTAAAATGTGGAGCCTGCATTGAAGAGATTAATACTTTGAGAAAGCATCTTTCCCGGATTAAAGGAGGGTGGTTAGCTAAAATAGCTTTTCCTGCTCAACTTATCAGCCTGATATTGTCCGATGTCATAGGAGATCCTTTAACCGCAATTGCCTCAGGACCAACTGTACCTGATACAACTACCTATGAGGAGTGCTGGAACATAGTGAGAAAATATAACCTAAAAGATAAGCTCCCCCCCTCAGTTCTTAATCATCTGGATAAAGGAAGAAAAGGAGAGATTCCCGAGACTCCCAAGGAAGGAAATCCAGTTTTTAAAAAGGTGAAAAATATAATTATAGGGAGTAACAATTTAGCTATTAAGGCAGCCCGAATCCAGGCTAAAAAATTAGGTTATCATACCCTTGTTCTATCATCTTTTATAGAGGGAGAAACAAGAGAAGTAGCCAAAGTGCATACAGCTATAGCCAAAGAAATACTCGCAACGGGAAATCCTGTTCCTGCCCCAGCTTGTGTACTTTCAGGAGGAGAAACTACCGTAACTATTAAAGGAAAAGGAATGGGAGGAAGAAATCAGGAATTTGCCCTGGCGGCTGGGATAGAAATTAAAGGAATGGAGAATGTGGTAATTTTAAGTGCAGGCACCGATGGCAGTGATGGGCCAACTGATGCTGCTGGAGCAATTGTAGATGGAGCAACTCTATTAAAAGCAGAAAAAATTGGGATAAATGCCCAGGAATACCTTGAAGATAACAACTCCTATCACTTTTTCCAGAAAATAAAAGACCTTTTTATAACCGGACCCACCAGTACCAATGTTATGGACCTATACCTTATCCTGATTGGTTAAAACCAAAGATAAAGAGTTTGGTAATAGTCAAATGACTAATAGGAGAGCTCTGAAAAATCCTTTTTCTTTTTGCTGCTCGGCGAGGTGTTTCCATAAGGCAGCGGCGATCAAGGCGGGTCTATGCGTTCAAACTCTTAGTTATCCTGTAACCTGATACATCGCCCATAAGAGCTACAGTATGAAGATAAGAGTAGAACTTAGCCGCAGGCGCCCGGAAAGCACCGAGCAAAGAGCAGCCTCAGACTTTTTTCAGAGCTCTCAATAAGAAGCCTGTAGAACTTGTAAAATAGCTTGGCAAGGCTTAGGAATGTACTGTGGAATATGGCAGGATCGTTGAGTAACTCTATCATCTCGAGGGGAGGAGGAGAAAGTAATGAGCAAAAACTTAATTGACACTTTCTTTACGATGGTCCAAATAAATAGTGAATCAGGAGAGGAAAAAGAATTCATTGCCTACCTCAAAGACCTTTTCACAAAGGAGCTTAAAGCAACGTGCACCACTGATAATTACGGTAACCTCATAGCAAAGATCCCTGCCAAAAATACTACTCGCACAGAATCTGTTCTCTTTGGCGCTCATGCCGATACAGTGAAACCAGGCAAAAACATCGAACCTATCTTAAAAGATGGGATAATTCACTCTAAAGGAGAGACCATTTTAGGTGCAGATGATAAGGCAGGTATCGCGGAGCTCTTCGAAGCAATCAGAACAGCTGAGCAATATCCCCCTTTGGAAATCGTGATTTCAAGAGAAGAAGAGATCGGACTCAAAGGCTCTAAAAATACTGATGCTTCCCTACTTAAGTCAAAGATTGGGTTTTTGATCGATATGGATGCCCTGGAGAATATTGTCATTGGTGGACCATCTTATATGAGTATTAATGTAGATATTACAGGGAGGGCAGCTCATGCCGGGATGGAACCAGAGAAAGGTATATCATCAATCAAAGCTGCCTCACATGCAATTTCAATGTTGAGGGAAGGTTGGATCGATGAGGAAACAACTGTAAATGTTGGGATTATCAAAGGTGGCCAGGTACTCAATGCTGTTCCAGAGAAAACAAATGTCAAAATCGAATGTCGAAGCCAATCCCATGAGAAGTGTATTCACCAGAGCAACTTAATTAAAAAAGTATTCCTCACCGCGGCTAAGGCTATGGGAGCTCAAACAAAGGTTAAAATGGAACTGAACATGAAAGCTTCCCCCATTTCAGAAGATGCCGAAGTGGTGGGGGTTGTCAAGAGGGCAGTGAGGAGTGTAGGCTTAAAACCAAATGTGCGGATTATCTGTGGTGGAACTGATGCTTCCAGCTATAATGAGAAAGGCATTGAGACAGTAGTTATAGGAATGGGAGCCAAAGCGGGACACACGAAAGAAGAGAACATAGCTGTAGCAGATATGGAGAAAGCAGTAGATATAATTAAGCACATTTTCAAGGAATTAAGCGAGAAGGGGCAGGAATGAGAATCTCTGAGGCAATTATAAGATGAATATGGTTGAATTAAAATATTTCAAGTTACTATTCAGCCACCAAGACACGAAGACACCAAGCAAACCCCGGTCTTAAAATTTTAGCGTATTCTGTGTTTTCTGTGGTTAATCTCTTTAGCAATGAATTCTTCTCTTTCCGATGGAGGTTTAAAATTCATATCACTTCTTTGTGCCTTGGTGACTTAGTGGTCTGAGCTGTTACTATTCTAAAAAGGAAGAAGAAAAAGTATGTCTGTAAAATTAATAGCCTGTGATTTGGACAATACTCTCACTGAGAATTCTTTTATCTTACCTGAAACAAAAGATTTTTTGCAAGAAATAGTGAGCAGGGGAATTAAATTTGCGATAAACTCAGGGAGATGTTTAAAAACTTTAAGAGAGATTCTCCTTAAAAGCAAAATATACCCTTCTTCAGGATTCCCTCAGATTATAATTTCCGGGCAAGGGGTAAACATCCATTATCTTGAAGGTGAGGATTACATAGCTGATGAGAAATGGAATGCAAAAAGAGAAAAAGAACTAAAGCTAATGCAGGAAGAGATAGGATGGGAGGGAATAAGATGGGGAAAGCTAATAAAGAAAATAGGGCTTTTCCCTCGGGAGAAAAAAATCTCTTATGGATCGTTTACTATGAGATTTGATGAAAAAAAAGAGGCAAAACTGGCAAGAGATATCCTTATCTGCAAAAATCACTTAAAATATGTCACTTTCCTAAGAAATACAAACTATCTCACCACATCCTTATCCACTGCTTTAAAAGGGAGGTCTCTGGTAAGGGTCACTCAGCACTTTCACATTCCCCCATCTCAAGTTTTAGCTATAGGAGATTCTCAAAATGATGAGGATATGCTTGATGGAAAATTTGGATTCCTCACCGCTGCTCCCTCTAATGCTGATGAGGAAATAAAAGAGATGATAGACAAAAATGGAGGATACATTGCCCTGCATCCGATAGAAAAGGGAACAGTGGAGGCAATAAACTCATTCCTCCTGAAAAATCAAAGGTAAAGATCTCTTATGTTGAGAATTTTTTATAAGTTTTTCCACTCTTTCTAATTTTTTTAAAGAAAGTCCAGTTTCTTTGTGAGATTCTATAACCTCAATAGCCTTATCTAACTCCTCATAGGTAAGACCAAGCTCTCCCTCATCGGTTTGTTCTTTCCACAAACCAGCACTGGGAACTCTTTTTCGTATTTCACTGGGAATCCCTAAATCTTCAGCTAATTCTCTCACCTGCGTTTTCAAGAGGCCTCCCAGGGGAAGAATATCAACCCCGCCATCCCCGTATTTAGTAAAGTAACCTACCATAAGCTCACTTTTATTACCAGTACCAACTACTAAGTAATTTAAATTGTTTGCAAAATAATAAAGAGTAATCATTCGAAGCCTGGGCTTTAAATTAGCCAAGCTCATCTTTCCTCCTATGGGAAGAACTTCTAAAAAGGTATCGTAAATTGAATCTAAAACTATCCTCCGGGTCTTTATATCAAACTTCTTCGCTACCCTGCAAGCGTACTCCTCATCAATGGGATCACTATGACAGGGCATTAACAGACCCATTACCCTTTCTCCCAAAGCCTTTTTTGCCAAACAAGCTACCACTGAAGAATCAAGTCCGCCACTTAATCCTAATACTGCTCCCCTGGTCCTGGTTTGCTCGACCTTTTCCCTTATCCAATCAACAATTACCTCGGTACGTTTCATCAAAATATCCTTTACTTCCAGCTAATTTTCTCTTTTAACTTATGGTAAGTTTCACTGAGGGCCTCTGAAATCACCTTAGTTCCAGAAAGAGATAACATAAAGTTAGAATCTCCCACCCAACGAGGAACTATATGTAAATGTAGATGATCAGCTATCCCAGCTCCACCTGCTTTCCCCAAATTCATTCCAATGTTGAACCCTTCGGGATGCATCACTTCTTTAATTACCTTAACCATTTTAGAAAGAACATCCATTATCTCTCCTATCTCCTCCTTCCTCAACTTCTCCACGGAGGCGATATGACGATAGGGAGCTATCATTAAGTGCCCATTGTTATAAGGGTAAATATTAAGCATGACCATGCAGTGTCTGCCTCGAAAAAGGATATAGTTTTCCTTATCTTTTCTTTCTTTGGACTTCTCACAAAATAAACATCCCTCTTGCCTGCAAATACCAGCAATATATTTACCCCGCCAGGGAGCCCATAACCTTTGCATAGATTACCTCTCTTTAATCCACCCGTGCAGTGAATAGTTAGATTTATCTTAGATAATTTGACCATTTTGTCAATCTTGACAGGCTCATTTTACCTTGTAAAATTAAAAAGGTTAAATTTTATAGAGAAATTTTCTGTGCATAACTCATAGAATTGTTATTTGATTTGACAAAAAGAGCGAAGGTTAAAAAAGTAAAAATGCAGCTTTAGTTAATTTTCAAGCATTTCAGACTTATCCACAGGTGTGGATAAGTCTGTGACTAACTCTTTACAAGGATTAAAAGGAAAATTTATGGAGAGAGATGCAAAAGCCCTCTGGGAGAAGTTTCTGCTACAGATTAAAGATAAGACAGGGTTAGAAAGTTTTAATATTTGGTTCAAACCCTTGCGGCTTCATTCGCTTACTTCAGAAAAACTAACCATTGGGGTTCCTAACCCTTTTTTTAAAAAAAGGCTAAGAGAAAAATATTTACCCCTTATTCAAAATAACTTAAACCAAATAATGGGCAAAGAAATAAAAATTGATTTTCTCTGGAGTAAAAAAAATCCTTCTATGGAAAAATCATCTAAAAGTAAATCTTCTTCCTTTTCCAGAAATCCTTATTTCTCTCGATTAAATTCTAAGTATGACTTTGGTAATTTTGTAGTAGGTAATAGCAATCGCTTAGCCCATGCGGCAGCATTAGCTGTAGCTCAATCTCCTTCAGTAGCCTATAATCCTCTTTTTATTTATGGTGATGTAGGCTTGGGAAAAACTCATCTTCTCCAGGCCATTACTCATTATATTTTAAAAAATAAACCACAACTGAGCTTTACCTATCTTTCCTGCGAACAATTCACTAATGAATTAATCAATGCTATTAGAGATGATAAAACAGTTAAATTTAGAAAAAAATATAGGAATGTTGGTGTCTTGTTAGTGGATGATATTCAATTTTTAGGTGGGAAAGAGCGCACTCAAGAAGAGTTCTTCCATACTTTTAATGCGTTATATGAAGCCCATCGTCAGATAGTTCTATCAAGCGATAAGGCCCCTACTGAGATACCTACTTTAGAAAAAAGATTAAGTTCCAGATTTGAATGGGGGCTAATCACCGATATTCAATCTCCTGATTTAGAAACCAGAATTGCTATTCTGAGAAAAAAAGCTATATCTGAGAAAATTGAGCTTCCTAATGAGGTAGCGCTTTTTATTGCCGAACGAGTAAAAACTAACATCCGTAAGCTAGAAGGATGTCTCTTAAGATTATCTGCTCACTCATCTTTATATAAGGTGAAAATAGATAGAGATTCGGCCGAGGATGCTTTGAGGGATATAATTCCTCAAAAAGAACCAAAACCAATCAATATTAATTCAATTCAAAAATTAGTAAGTAAATACTATAATATTAAAGAATCAAGTTTGAAAGGAAAAAAAAGAATAAAATCTATTGTTTTACCCAGACAAATAGCAATGTTTCTTTCCCGGGAATTAACAAATCTCTCTTTTCCTGAAATAGGAGGAAAATTTGGTGGGAAAGACCACACTACAGTCATACATGCCTGGAGAAAAATAGCTGAACAGAAGAAAAAGGAAGAAAATTTAAAGCGAGAATTATTAGAGTTAGAGGATCTTTTAAAAAGGGAAGAATGATAAGTGGAAAAACTCTTAATAATAAGTGGAAAAAGGGGGATAAAATTTTTATATTTTAAAATATAAAAGTATAAAAATATAATCAAAATCACTAATAAAAGGTATTTTCTAAAAATAAGCTTAAATTTATCAATAAATTTAAGCTTATTTTTATCCCCAGCTTTTTATTCATTGAAGTTTATATAAATAAAAAACTTTAGAGGTTATACTCATCATTCACACCCCCTACTACTACTATCTTTATCTTATGTATAATATAAAACAATGAAAAGAAAATCGGATAAAAAAATAAAGGTAAGTTTATTACCTTTCAAAAGAGTATTGATTTGCGAAAAAAATAGTTTACTAAAAGACGTGTTGGAAAAAACAAATATAAAAATATCTTTCCCCTGTGGGGGAAAAGGTATTTGCGGAAAGTGTAGGGTGAAAATTAAAGGAGAGTTGTTTTCACCATCAGAAAAAGAAAAAGAGCTTCTCTCCTCCCTCTTGAAAGATGGACTTCGTTTAGCCTGTCAAACTAAGATAAAAGGAGATATAGAGGTTGAAATTCCTATATCATCTTTCACCCCTTCTCTTAGAATTTTAACTCAAGGTGAGGAAGAAAAATTACCAATAGATTCTTTTATTAAAAAAATTTATTTTAGTTTACCTCCTCCTTCTTTAAAAGACCAAGTTTCTGATATTACTCGTTTAAAAAAATCTCTATCAAAACAAGGTTTTACCTCTGTTAATTTTAGGTTTGATGTAATTAAAAAAATCCCCCAAATTATTCGTGAAGGTAAATTTAATATAACCACTGTGTTGGATGGTAAAAAAATAATAGACATAGAGAAAGGGGATACCCGAGGAAAGAAATTTGGTTTAGCTTTTGATATAGGGACAACTTCTTTAGTTGGTATATTACTAGATCTTACTACAGGGGAAAAACTGGCTACAAGTTCTATCTTAAATCCTCAATTTTCTTTAGGAGGAGATGTGATTTCCAGGATAAGTTATATTCAATCTAATTCCAATGGACTTAAATTACTCCAAAGTCGAGTAGTGGGGGGAATAAACAAAATAATTGAGGATATTACTAAAACCACTAAAGTTAAAAAAGAAAACATATATAAGGCTTGTTTTGTGGGAAACACAGTTATGCAGCATTTGTTTTTAGGGATCAATCCTTTAAATTTAGCCCTTTATCCTTATGTGCCTGTAGTTCAAGATTCAGTTGAAGTAAAAGCCTCTTGTTTGGGGATAAAAATAAACCCCCTGGCCAATCTTTATGTATTCCCAAATATAGCTGCTTTTGTGGGAGGGGATACCGTTGGGGTGATTTTAGCTACGCAGGTTTATAAAAATAAGGACAATGAGATAATATTGGCTGTAGATATAGGAACTAATGGGGAGATTATTTTGGCTAAAAAAAAGCATTTAATTGCTGCCTCTACTGCTGCTGGTCCAGCTTTTGAAGGAGCGAGAATTTCTCATGGAATGATGGCTCAACGGGGAGCAATTGAGAAAGTGAAATTGGAAAAAGGGAAGGTAATAATAGGAACAATTGGAGGAGAGAAACCCCAGGGGATATGTGGGAGTGGTCTGGTAGATTTAATTAGTGAATTATACAGTGAAGGTATTATTACCCCATCAGGGAGGATGGCGCCTCCAGAGAAAATCAACAAATTTTGGCGAAAGAGATTGATAAAAAAAGATACTATTACCAGGTTTACCTTAACTGAAGGGGATTCTCCTATTTATCTTTCCCAAAGAGATATCAGGGAGTTCCAGTTAGCGAAAGGGGCTATTTATGCTGGTATCAAGATACTTCTCAAAGAATTCAATGTAAAAGAAGAACAGGTTAGCCAGGTTTTGTTAGCTGGAGCTTTTGGAAATTACATTAATATAAAAAATGCGCAGAAGCTTCACCTAATTCCTGATTTCCCTAACGCTAAGGTTAAGAATATTGGAAATGCAGCTATTATGGGTAGTATGAAAGCTTTATTATCCAAAAAATTTAGAGAAGAAGCTGAGGAAATTCCTAATTTAGTGGATTATGTAGAAATAGCTGCTGAGCCTGAATTTCAAAACATTTTAGCTGAAGCTATGTTTTTAGGAGAAAAAAACTAACGTTTATTCTAATCCACCCTCCTTTTCTTGCTCAACTATTGGATCTATAAGTTTTACTTTCCCTTCAGCTAACTCTTGCATCACATACGTGAGTAATTTCTGTTCCGGATTTTCCAGAGCTCTTTTATTTTTTTCTTTTGCTAAATATTTTATCCTTTTAATAGCTAAACGAGCAAGAGTATACTTATCAGAACTCCCAGATTTTTTTAATAATTCATTGATAGAGTATCTATTCAGTTAATTTTCTCCTTTTTTTATTACTATTCCGCCACCAAGACACGAAGACACCAAGTAAACCCGGTCTTAAAATTTTTAACATATTCTGTGTCTTCAGTGGTTAATTTTTTTAGCAATGGATTCTTCTCTTTCCGATAGAGGTTTAAAATTCATATCACTCCCTGGTGACTTAGTGGCTGAATAATTACGTTATTTTTAATAACCGGGCTTTGGATATTCTGTTGATCCGACAGCGCTCGGCGTTAATTATGGTTAGCAGGTCTTGTAGAGCCTTATTTATATCATCGTTAATTATAAAATAATCGTAAAAACAGAGTAATTTCACCTCCTCCCTCGCTCGAATTAGTCTTTGTTTTGTCTTTTCATCGTTCTCAGTGGCTCTACCTTTTAGTCTTTTTGCCAATTCTTTCCAGGAAGGAGGGAGAATAAAGATTAAAATAGCCTCAGGGTATCTTTCTTTAATTTTTTTACCTCCCTTTACATCTACTTCCAGAAATACATCTTTCTCTCCCTCTATGGCTCTATCTATAAGCTTTGCCGAGGTTCCGTAGAACCGTCCATGAACTCCTTCCCATTCCAGAAAAATTCCCTCCTCTATCATTTTTTCAAACTCGTCTCGAGATACAAAATAGTAATCTACCCCTTCAATTTCATTTTTTCGAGGAGGACGAGTAGTAAAAGACACTGAATAAGTAAAAGAAGGAAAAGCCTGGAGAAGTCTTTTACAGAGAGTAGTTTTACCTGCACCAGCAGGGGCTGAGATAACCAGAATTAGTCCTTTTTTCTTTTTTAACAATCTCCAATCCTCTCTTTACTCTAAGTTGTAAGCCTGCTCTCTAATTCTCTCCAAGTTGTCCTTGATTTCAACTACAAGCTTAGAAATCAGAAGAGAATTAGACTTTGCTCCCAGGGTATTAATCTCCCTGGTGAGTTCCTGCAAGATAAAGTTTATCTTTTTTCCCATTGGCTCTTTTTCTTGTAGGGTTTTCTTGAGTTGATCTAAAGAAGAGAGAAAACGAACTAATTCTTCCTTAATATCTCCTCGGGTAATTAATATGGCTATTTGATTAGCTGTGGTTGAATTTATCTTTTCTCCTAAGATCTGTAATAGTTCTTCTTTTGTTTTTTCTCGATATAAATCCCGGAATAAAGGAGCCTCTCTTTCAATTTCCGGAATCCTGGAGTTAATTTCTTCAATACACTCCAGAATACTATCCAAATGTTTCCTCCCCTCTTCTTCCCTTGTTTTTACTACTTTCCTTAGACTTTCTTTTGCAGCTTGCTCGATTAACTTTTCTATTTTTTCCTGCCCATCCCCCTGTACTTCTATTACCCCGGGAAAAGTTGAGAGATGCGATAGACTTAAGCGATCTTTTAATTTTAGGTTTTTCGATAAACAAACTAACGCTTCATAGTATTTAGAAGCAAGCTCAAGATTTGGTTTAATTCTGAAAAAGGAAGCCCCTTTTTTATTTATCTTTAAGTTTAACTCCACCTGACCTCTTTTGATTTTATCTTTAACAAGGCTCTCTATTTTCTTTTCCCACCCGTAGGGAATGGCCTCAGAACAGGTCAGTTTTATTTGTAGGAATCTATGATTAAGAGTTTTTATCTGGAGAAAGACCGTCACGTTATCTTTCTGGATTATTTTTTCTCCGTAACCTGTCATACTCTTCAATTTAATCTCTCCCTCGGTTGAGAATTTTCCCCTCCAGGGAATTTCAGGGGCCCTTCTTGATGCGTTTTTACTGTTTGAAGGAAGAACTCTTCCAGAGAAATTCCCTCGGTAGTGATTTCTTCCATATACCTGGAGTCTATAAGCTTTCCTTTATGGAGTATGCCTATTCTGTCACATATCTTTTCTACTTCAGCTAAAATATGAGAGGAAAAGAACACAGTTTTATTTTTTTCTTTAAGGTTTAAAATAATATCCTTTACCCCTTTCCTTCCTAAGGGATCCAAACCACTTAAAGGTTCATCAAAAAAGATGAGCTCGGGATCATTTATTAAAGAAGAGGCAATACCTAAACGTTGAATCATTCCTTTAGAAAATTCTTTCACGGGGACCTTCTTCGCTGAGGTTAAGGATAATAGTTCCAATAGCCTCTCTGTTTTTATTTTTCTTTCCCTAAGCGAAAGACTAAAGAGTTTTCCACAGAAATCCAAAAACCTCTCTGCGCTAAGAAAATTGTAAAGATTGGGATCCTCGGGTAAAAATCCTATCTTTTTCTTTGCCTGATTATTTATGCCCTTTTCTCCCAAAAGCTCGAATTCTCCCCAACTTGGAGGAGTAAATCCTAACAGTATTTTAAGAACGGTAGTTTTGCCGGCTCCGTTTAGCCCTAAAAGTCCAAAAACCTCACCTTTTTCTATCTCTAAATTCAAGTCCTTTAAGGCCAAGACCTCTCTTTTTCTTAAAAATCCCCTATATCCTCGATAAGCCTTACCCAATCCTTTGGTTTTGATTGCTAACATTGGTTCCTTCAATTTTCACCACCTGGTGAGAGTTCTGGAGTTCTTTTAAAAGCTCATCAACAGTTTTGTTTAAAAGAGGATGATTTAATTGAGCATTTATCTCTAATAGAGGAGTTAAAACAAAACGTCGCTGATGCAAACGAGGATGAGGGATAGTAATGTCTTTCTCCTGGATTATCTCTTGTCCGTAAAACAAAATATCCAGATCAATTGATCTTTCCCCCTTCTCTTTTTTCCTCACCCTTCCCATCTCTTTTTCTATTTGAAGCAGGCAGGTGAGGAGTTCTCGTGCAAGTTTATTAGTTTTCCCCTCAGCTACACAATTTACAAACCAGCCTCCTTTTATTTTTACTGGTTCAGTGAGATAAAGAGAGCTTACTCTTTGAACATCGATCTCTTTTTTAAGTTTGCCCAGAGCCTCTTCTATGTTTTTAATTCTTCCCCCCCTGTTAGAACCAATACTAATATAGACTAAGATCATTTTTTCTTTTTGATTAAGTACTTATGTAATAGTGCTGATATTTTTCTTATCATTATAACAAAGGCGTAAGGCCAAAGGTCGTCAGGTTCATTATATTAAATTAATCCATACCGGGAGAGGACCTCCTCTAATTTTTCCTCATTTTCTCTTTTCATTTCTACTAAAGGATATCTCCATTCCCTTTCAATCATTTTTAGTTTTGCCATAGCTGTTTTTACGGGTATTGGATTTGTTTCAATGAACATCGCCTTACACAGAGGATAGAGCTTGTAATGAAGCTCCCTTGCTTTTTCATAGTTGCCCTCAAGCCAGGATCCTATCAGATTTTTCATTTCCTGGGGGAGAATATTAGCTAAAACCGATATTACCCCCACTCCCCCCAGGGCTAAAATAGGTAGAGCGTGAGAATCATCTCCCGAGAGAATAGCAAAATTAGATTTGCAGGAAGAAAAGATACTGGAAACCTGGTCCATGTCTCCGCTTGCCTCCTTTATTCCTACTATATTCCTCAGTTGAGATAGCTCTCCTACAACAGAGGGAGGTATATTTGTTCCTGTTCGAGAGGGGACATTGTAGATAATTAGGGGAAGTCCAATTTTTTCTAATATTTGATAATGGGCCTTCAAACCCCTTGGAGTTGGTTTGTTGTAATAAGGAGTTATAATTAAGGCTCCATTTGCACCCGCTTCTTTGGCATATTGAGTTAATTCCTCTGCCTCTCGAGTAGAGTTGGAACCTGTTCCTGCAATAACAGGAACCCTGTTTTTAACTTCTTCCACTGTTATCTGGATGAGACGTTTGTGTTCCTCATGTGATAACGTGGGAGATTCTCCTGTGGTTCCGCAGGGAACTATTCCATCTGTCCCTCTTTGTAGCTGGAATTGAATGAGCTCTCTAAATTTATCCTCATCCACTTTCCCTTTTCTAAAAGGGGTAACAATAGCCACAAAACATCCTTTAAACATACTCATTCTCCTTTAAGCTTCCTTGATACACAAGATTTGCCTCTCCTTCTAAAAAAACATGGGTGAAACTCTCCCCACCCTGGTGTTCAAACCATACAGTAACCTCTCCCCCCTTCATTATTACTTTAAAAGGAGGTAAGAGCTGATAGTTTATAAAGGTTGCTATGGCTGAGGCAACTGCTCCTGTTCCACAACCCAGGGTTTCATCCTCTACCCCTCTTTCGTAAGTTCTTGTTTTGATTCTATCATCTTTTACTTCCACAAAGTCCACATTTGTCCCCTGGGGTTGAAATAACTGATGATACCTTATCTTAGGAGCAAGGTCTTTTAGAGGGATTTTATCTACTTCAGAAGAGAATATGACCAGGTGAGGAACTCCTGTATTTACGTAATATCCTTGATACTCTACCCCATCTAAAGTTAATTTTATGTTTACTTGCAAATCAAAGGGGTCCTTCATTGTTATTTTTACTGTATTTTCTTTAATTTGAGCTTTAATTGTACCAGCCAGGGTTTTAAAAGTAGAATTGATGCCAGTGATTTCTTTAATGCAGGCAAATTTTGCGGCACATCTTGCTCCGTTACCACACATCTCAGCTTCTGAGCCGTCAGGATTAAAGGTACGCATAGTGAAATCACATTTCTTTGCCCTCTCAATTAAAATTAAGCCGTCTGCTCCAATTCCTTTTTTTCGCTTACATATCTTGCGAGCAAGGTCTTGAGGTTTTTGGATTATTTTCTGGTAATTATTTATAACTACAAAGTCATTACCGCTTCCCTCAAATTTAGCAAAAGGGATATCCTTGATTTTTGCAGGCCCAGCTTTCGTAAATAGTTCCTCGGGAATACACTCACCTTTTATTAAATCCTCATATCCCTCCCTTTGTCTTATCATCCACCATTTTTTGTCCTTTACCAGAATCTCAGCTATCCTTGGTCTGCCATTGTAAGTAGAACTCATAGAAAAACCGTAGGCTCCTGTATCCATAATAGCCAAGCATTCTCCCTCTTGAGTAAAGGGCATCTGTCTTTCCTGAGCAAAGAAGTCCCCTGACTCACATACCGGTCCTACCACATCTACTATTTCGAGACGTAATGCAGGAGCAGATCTTTCAATTTTTAATATTCTATGATAGGCTCCGTAAAGAGAAGGCCTGATAAGATCGTTCATGCCGGCATCTACTATTAGAAATGTTTTTTCCTCTCCTTTCTTTTTATAAAGAACCTGGGTAATTAAAGCTCCTGTTTTTCCTGTTAAATACCTTCCTGGTTCTAAGATAAGTTTAAATTTTCTTTTCTCTTGAAGAGAAAGTATTTTTTTGGCTAAGGGTTCAACCCTTAATCCTTCCTCATTTTCCCGGTAACTTATCCCAAACCCTCCTCCTATATCTACATACTTTAGGTTTATTCCTTTATCCTCTAAGATAGCCAGAAATTTTTCCAGTTTTTCCCAGGCTTTAAGATAAGGACCTAAAGTAGTTATTTGAGAGCCTATATGCATATGGATGCCAATAGGATTTAGCTCATCTTGTTTTCTTGCCTTTTCATAGAGTTTTTCAGCATCAAAAAAGGATAAGCCAAATTTGTTCTCCTTTTTTCCAGTCGTAATATATTGGTGAGTATGGGCATCTACGCCCGGGTTTATCCGCAAAGATACAGGGGCTACTTTCCCTAATTTTTTAGCCATACAGGAAATCTGATTAAGCTCCCCTTCGGATTCCACATTAAACATAAGGATATTTTTTTTAAGACCGTCCTTTATTTCCCCTGAGGTTTTTCCCACTCCAGCAAAGACTATTTTTTCTGGAGAAAATCCAGCTTTAAGAGCCTGGTATAGCTCCCCCCCAGATGCAACATCGCATCCTGCTCCTTGATGGGCAAGAATACGAGAAAGTGTAAGGTTAGAATTAGCCTTTAAGGAGTAACATATAAGGGGTGATGGAGAACCAAAAATTCTCTCCAATCGAGTGAAATTCTCTACAAGACAGCGGTAACTATAAATGTAAAAGGGAGTTTTCACTTTTTTGGCAATATCTAGAATGGAAAGATTTTCACAGGAAAGTTCATTATTAAGATAGTTGAATTGGCTCATGTTTGTTTCTATAATTATTCAGCCACAGATGAACGCTGATTTTTTTCTTTTATTATATAAAGGCGAAGGGCAAAAGGCATAAGGCCAAAGGTTGCCAAGTTCATTATAAGCTTCATAAAAATTTCTAAAATAAGATCTGCAATCTAGTATATTTAAAGTTATTTGTGTTCATCTGTGTGAATCTGTGGTTTATTTTTTTAGGCTCTCCTTAGCAAGTTTTATTTGTTTTTCTACACTTTTTTTCCCCGTGCCTCCAGATGATTCTTTGTTCTCCACGCATCTTCTCAAGTTTATTCTCTGCGTAACCCCAGCTTCAAAAAGAGAGGAGAAATCTTGAAACTCTTTCATAGTTAAATCCTGGAATTTTTTTTCCTTTTCCAGGCAGTATCTAACTATTTTACCTACTATCTGGTGTGCTTCTCGAAAAGGAGTTCCTCTTTCTACCAAATACTCTACTAAATCTGTGGCAGCGAAAAACCCCTCTTTTGCTTTTTCCTCCATCTGTTCCTTGTTCATAGTTACGTTGTTTAATACGAGAGCACAGATCTTTAGACTTTTCTCAACCTCTTCTATAGATTGGAATAGGGCAAATTTATCTTCCTGCATATCTCGGTTATAGGAAAGAGGAAGTGCTTTCATTGTGGTAAGAAGGGACAAGAGAAATCCGTAAACCTTGCCCGCTTTCCCTCTGGTAAGCTCTAAAACATCAGGATTTTTCTTTTGGGGCATAAGACTTGAACCTGTGGTAAAGGCATCGCTTATTTCTATAAAGGAAAAAGCAGGGGATGAGAAAAGGATCAGGTCCTCACAAAGCCGAGAAAGGTGCATCATTAAAAGACAAAGACAGGCTAAAAACTCGATTACATAATCTCGGTCACTTACTGTATCTACACTATTTTCAGTAATGCGAGGAAATTTCAAAAGCTCGGCTACATAATCTCGGTCAATAGGAAGAGATGTTCCAGCTAATGCCCCTGCTCCCAGGGGCATTACATTAACTCTTTTATAGCAGTCTTCGAGACGATCTCTATCGCGTTGTGCCATCCAGAAATAAGCTAAGATGTAGTGAGAGAAAAAAAGTGGTTGAGCGTACTGAAGGTGAGTATAGCCAGGAAGAATGACAGCTTTGTTTTCTTCGGCTAAATTTAGAAGAGTTTTCTGGAATTCTAAGACCAAATTTTTAATACTCTCTATTTTTTCTCTTAAGTAAAGCCTCTCATCAAGGGCTATCTGGTCATTTCTGGAACGGGCAGTATGAAGTTTTTCCCCTGTTTTTCCTTCTCTTTTAATCAGCTCCTCCTCTATTGCCATATGGATGTCTTCTTTCTCATCAAGATCAAATTTCCCCTTCTTTATATCCCCATCTATGGAATTTAAAGCCGTAATAATTCTTTCAGCTTCATCCTCTGTTACAATTTTACACTTAGCTAACATTTTTATATGGGCAATACTCCCTTGAATATCGTAGGAATGAAGCTTTTTATCTATAAAAATAGATGAAGTGAATTTCTTAACTAAACTGTTGGTAGCTTCTTTAAATCTTCCATCCCAAAGATTCATTTCCCACCCTGTGATAATAGTTTTTCTAAAATTTTCTCTTTTGTGTATATAATGAGCCTGCCAAAGGTAGGCGTGGTAGTCTCATGACTTTTCAAGGTCTTTAGCACTGTTTTATAAAATAGCAGAAAAGGGAATTAAGTCAAGATTTGACAATCGCTGAAAATTTACCTAAACTTATTACCATCAGGATGTCGTCAAGGAGTATGACTATTTATATTGCTTGCAATGAACATAGAGTTGATATGTAACCTATGATACACTATCTTACAAGGAGGTAATGTCCAATGACTAATGGAGCTGTGGGGGCAGGCGCTGGAGGTGCTGCAGCTGCTGCAGCAATCGCCCAGGCAATCAAGGCATCTGGTGCCATTGTTTGCATGGAGCCGTCCAATTTTATGGTGATACTATCGAAAAACAAAAATCCTCTTGTTGTAATGGCCGAAGGTGGAGTGATTAAAAAAAATTATCAATATCTAACAGGGTATAAAGGCCTTATGTTTTTCACAAAATCTACTGTGCCATTACAACTAAAAAGCGGGATTGAACTGATCGCAGCTAAAAAAATTTGGATTCCCTAATTAATAATAAACTTTGTAACAGTTCAGCCGCCAATTCGTCAGGGCACAAAAGGAGTGATATAAAATCTTTTAAAAACTAATGAGAATTAAAGGAAATACCAAAATAGTGGGACTGTTTGGCTATCCAGTGAGTCATTCTTTATCTCCTCTTTTCCAGAATGCTGCTTTTGCTGAACTGGGTCTAAATTTTGTTTATCTTTCTTTTTTGGTTCACCCGAAAGATTTAGCCCGAGCAATAGAGGCAATAAGGATTTTGAATTTTACAGGAGTAAACGTTACCGTTCCTCATAAAGAAAAGATAGTGGATTATTTGGATGAGGTTTCTCTTGAGGCAGAGAAGATAGGAGCAGTAAATACTGTAGTGAATCAAGAGGGCAAATTAGTTGGTTATAACACAGATGGAAGAGGATTTATTAGTTCTTTAAAAGGGAGAAGGTTTAATCCCCGGGCTAAAAAGGTTCTTCTTTTAGGAGCTGGGGGAGCAGCGTTATCCATTGGATTTTCCCTGCTAAGAGAGAGAGCAGGGGAAGTTGTTTTGATTAATCGAACTCAAACTCGGGCTCTAGATTTGTCAAATCGCTTGAAGAGGTTATTTCCCTCCTCTTTTCTGCGGGTGATTAAATTTAAAGACAGGAACTCTTTCCCAGGAAGGGAAGATATGGAGCTTTTAATTAATGCTACTTCAGTAGGAATGGAGGCAGGAGACCCTCTTTTAATTAACCTTGAAGGCTTCTCTCCTGAGATATTTGTGTATGATATAGTGTACAATCGGCCCACTCAGTTATTAAGGGAGGCTAAAAAGAGAAATCTTCCCTATTTGAATGGTTTGGGAATGCTTATTTCTCAGGGAGCTTTGTCTCTAGAGTTATGGACAGGGGAAAAGGCTCCCTTGGATAAGATGAGCGAGGCAGTGGAAAGGCAAAAGGTTGCTAAGAATGAGTAGTTTAATTCGCTATATAACTGCCGGAGAATCTCATGGGCAATCTCTAACGGTGATTTTAGAGGGTATTCCCTCGGGACTAAAATTAATTCCAAACTATATCAATAGAGAACTTACACGCCGTCAGATGGGTTATGGCCGGGGAGGCAGGATGCAAATCGAGAAGGATAAAGTAGAGATTCTTTCCGGAATTCGCCAGGGGGAAACTCTGGGAAGCCCCATTGCCCTTTTAATACCCAACCTTGATTGGAAAAACTGGGAAAAGGTTATGGCAGTGGAAAAACAAGAAGAGGAAATCTTGTCTTTTACCCATCCTCGGCCTGGCCATGCAGATTTAACTGGGGGAATAAAGTATGGATTTTATGATTTAAGAAATGTTCTGGAAAGAGCAAGTGCCAGGGAAACAGCAGCTCGGGTGGCTGCAGGTGCGGTTTGCAAAAAACTCTTAGAGGAATTTAACATTCATCTCTATAGCAGAGTCACAGGGATTGGCAGGGAAAAAGATGAGAGTGAATGGAGTGTAATTTTTAACCGATATCCTTTAATTGAGGACTCATCTCTTCGCTGCGGTGATAGAAAAGTGGAAGAGAGGATGAAGAGACTGATTGATGAGACTAAAAAAAGGGGCGATACTTTAGGAGGAGTTTTTGAGATTGTAGTTACAGGACTTCCTGTTGGTTTAGGAGACTATACTCAGTGGGACCTTAAGTTGGATGCTCGTTTCGCCATGGCTTTAATGAGTATCCAGGCTATAGTGGGGGTGGAGATAGGGCTTGGATTTGAGGTAGCAAAAAGATTTGGCAGTGAGGTTCAAGATGAGATATTTTATCAAAAAGAAAAGGGATTTTACCGAAGAACTAATAATTGTGGAGGAATAGAAGGAGGAATGAGTAATGGAGAGCCTTTGATAGCAAGGGCAGCGATGAAACCTCTTTCTACTTTGGCCAGGCCCCTTTCCTCGGTAGATATTGTAAGCAAGGAAAAAGTTAAGGCAGCTAAGGAAAGATCTGATGTATGTGCTGTTCCCGCTGCCTCAGTAATTGGGGAAGCTGTGGTGGGAATTGAGATTGCTCGAGCAATGAGGGAAAAGTTTGCCGGGGATAGCCTTGTAGAGATGAAACACAGCTACCTTAATTATCAGGATTATGTAAGGAAAAGGTAATTATTAAGCCACAGATGGACGCTGATGTTTTCTTTTATTGCAACAGGTAAGTTTCTCTAAAAAATGTGAGGCTCCTCGCTTGTCATTGCGAGCAAAGCGAAGAAGTAATCTCATGTAGCTTGCCGATTTATCGGCGCATTAAACTCGCCCAATGAATTGGGCAGCTACAATTGCCAGAGAAAACAAGAATTTTAGAAAAGGTATTACAAAATTTCTAAGAATAATATCTGCAGTTTCTCTATATTTAATTTAAATTTATCTGTGTAAATCTGCGGCTAAGTCATTATAGAGGAAAGAAGCTAGGCATTGAATGAATATAGTTTTAGTGGGATTTATGGGAACAGGGAAAAGCAGAATAGGGAAGTTGTTAGCCAAGAGATTGAGAATGGGATACCTGGATACTGATGAGATAATTGAGAAAAAAGAAGAAAAAAGTATCTCTCAGATTTTTAAAGAAAGAGGAGAGAATTATTTTCGAAAAGTAGAGAGTGAAGCAGTAGAAAAGGTAGCAGGACTTAATGGGTATGTCATTGCTACAGGCGGTGGGGTAGTATTAAAACAGGTGAATGTAAACTCTTTGAGAAAAAAAGGATTCATTGTCTGCCTTACAACTGATCCAGAGATAATCTGGCAAAGAGTTAAAGATAATAACCAACGCCCTCTTCTTTCCGGGTTTCCCAATCAAAGGGAAAAAATTAGGGAGCTTTTAAATGAAAGAGCTCCTTTCTATAGCAACGCAGACCTCACTCTCAATACTTCTCATTTTTCAGATGAAGAGGTGGTTGACCAAATAATGAGCTCTTTACCTAAAAAAAAGATTCAGGTTCGCTTAGGGTCCAGGAGTTATCCAATCTTTATTGGTTCCAATATCGATGAGGTGGGAAGTATAGCCAGAGATTTTAATCTGGGCAAAAGGATACTTATAGTAAGCGATACGAAAGTGTATCCTCTTTACGGAGCAAGGGTAAAGAGATCACTAAAAAAGGCTAATTTTAAAGTGGAGTCTGTTCAAATCCCTCCCGGGGAAAGATATAAGTCCTTAGCTCAGGCTCACAAGCTGTACAGCTTGTGTCTTGATCATAAGCTTGAGCGTAGCTCCTCTCTGTTGGCTTTGGGGGGTGGAGTAGTGGGGGACTTAACTGGATTTGTGGCTGCTACGTATCTTAGAGGGATAAATTTTCTTCTCGCTCCTACCACTCTGTTAGCTCAAGTTGATGCAAGCGTGGGAGGAAAAGTAGCTGTCAATCTTTCTCGGGGTAAGAATTTAATAGGTTCTTTTTATCAACCCAGGTTTGTGGTAATAGACCCTGAAGTGTTATCAACTCTTCCTCCTCGAAGAACAAGGGAAGGGTTAGCTGAAGTGATAAAATCTGCTCTCATTAAAGACAAGAGTTTTTTTTCTTATTTAGAGAGAAATTTGGATAAGACAAGGACCCTTGATTCTCATCTTTTGCAGTTCATTATCGGACAGTCCTTAAGGATAAAGGTAAGGGCGGTGGAAGAAGATGAACGAGAGGAGAAAGGGGTAAGGCAGATCCTTAATTTTGGCCATACTGTGGCTCACGCCCTGGAGACAGCCGCTATCTATAAAAGATACACTCATGGAGAAGCGGTAGCTATAGGAATGGTAGCCGCTGGCAGGATAGCTGTACAAATGGGGTATTTCCCATTACCCTCTTGTTTAAGATTGGAAAAGCTATTAAGAGGGGTTGGTCTCCCCACTACATTTAAAGGAATTGATGAGGAAAAATTCTGGCGAGCTCTATTTTTAGACAAGAAAGTAAGAGGGGGGAAGATAAATTTTGTTTTACTTAAGGATATTGGGGAGGTTTTTCTTACTCTCGATGTTCCCACATCTACTATAAAAGAGGTAATTGAAGGAATAGAAAAATGAAAATACTTGTTATCAATGGTCCCAATCTTAACTTACTTGGAGAAAGAGAGCCTGAAATTTATGGAGAAATTTCTTTAGATGAGATCAATCAGATGATTGAGAAAAGAGCAAAAAAGCTGAGGTGCGAGGTGAGAGTTACGCAGTCTAACTATGAGGGAGAAATTGTTTCTCTTATTGGAGAAGCCAGGGGTTGGGCTGATGGTCTAATAATAAATCCTGCTGCCTATACTCATACCAGCATTGCCATAAGAGATGCTATTATCTCTGTGAATCTGCCTACAATAGAGGTGCATCTTAGTAATATATACAAAAGGGAAAAGTTCAGACAAAGATCCCTTATTGCCGGGGTATGCGTGGGGCAGATAACTGGTCTTGGTCCTCAAGGGTATCTTTTCGCTCTGGATGCTTTAATGAGTATTTTAACCGCGGATATACACAGATGAACACGGGTAGGTTTGGATGCAAAGAGATTACGATATGATTTAAAAGTTTTTACGAAGTGTATGATGAACTTAGTAACGGATTCTTAGAGTCTGTTGAGGAAAACATCTGCGTAAATCCGTGGCTGAATAATTGATAGAGGGGGAAAATGAAACTAAAGGAAATTAGAGGACAAATTGATAAACTTGATTCCAGATTGTTAGATTTGTTAAATGAGAGAGTTGAAAAAGTCTTGAAAGTAGCTCAACTTAAAAGGAAAGAAGGAGAGGCCTACTACTCCCCTGGAAGAGAAAGGATAATAGTAGATAGGCTAATCAAGCAAAACAGGGGGCCTTTACCCAATGATGTGATAAAGGAGATTATTCAGATTATCTTAAGGGCATCTTTATATCTGGAGAGAAAATTAAAGATAGCTTATTTTGGACCTCCGGCTACTTTCACCCACTTAGCAGCTCTTAAAAATTTTGGCAAACAGGCTGATTTTATTCCTGCAAGAAGCATTGGGGAAATATTTGCCCAGGTAGAAAAAAGAAAAGTTGATTATGGTGTTGTTCCTGTAGAAAATTCTACTGAGGGGGTTGTCTCTCATACCCTGGATATGTTTTTGGACTCAGAGTTAAAGATATGCGCTGAGATAATTTTGGAGATATTTCATCATCTGTTGGGTAAGGGGAAGTTGAAAGATGTAAAAAAAGTTTACTCTCATCCCCAGGCTTTGGCTCAGTGTAGGGTGTGGCTGGAGGGAAATCTCCCTACAGCTAAGATTCGCGAGGCGGAAAGTACAGCTAAAGCTGCTCAGTTAGCCGCTGAGGAAGATGACGTGGCAGCCATTGCCTCAGAAGTAGCAGCTTCTCTGTATGGGTTGGGTGTGCTCAGTGCCCACATAGAGGATAGATCTCAAAACTACACCAGATTTTTGGTTATTGGCAGGGAATATACCGAGAAAAGCGGACAGGATAAAACCTCCATTCTTTTTTCCATTAAGGATAGAGTGGGAGCTCTTTACGATATACTTTTGCCCTTTCGTAAATACAAGCTAAATTTAACCAAAATTGAATCTCGACCCACTAAGCGCAAAGCCTGGGAATATGTTTTCTTTGTTGATTTTATGGGACACAAGGATGATGAAATGGTTAAAAAAGCCTTGGCTGAACTGGAAGAAGGATGTTTCTTCTTAAAGGTCTTAGGCTCATATCCTAAAGCAGATTAAAAGAGGGGAAAATGATTATTACTTTAAAACCTGGAACTACAGAAAAGGGGATTCAACATATAGTTGATAAAATTGAAGAGCTTGGGTTCACCCCCCATATTTCTCGTGGAGAGGAGAGAACAATAATAGGGGTAATTGGGGAAAATCCCATTCGTACCCGACATCTATTTGAGGCTATGTTTATTGTAGAATCCATTACTCCTATTTCAAAGCCTTACAAACTGGTAAGTCGGGAGTTTAAAACAGAGGAAACTCATGTGAAGATAGGAGATGTGGAAGTGGGCGGGAAGAAAGTTGTAATCATGGCTGGTCCCTGTGCTGTGGAAAGTAAAGCTCTTCTGTTGGGTATAGCTCAAACTGTAAAAAGGGCAGGGGCAAGGATAATAAGAGGAGGAGCTTTTAAGCCCCGCACCTCTCCTTATTCCTTTCAGGGATTGGGTGAGAAGGGTTTAAAGTATTTAGCTGAGGTCAAAGAAATTACTGGTTTGCCTGTAGTTACAGAGGCTATGGATGTTCGTCAGGTAGAGATGGTTTCTCGATATGCTGATATTATCCAAATTGGGGCAAGAAATATGCAGAATTTTGACCTTTTAAAGGAAGTGGGGAGAGGGGAAAAGCCTGTCTTGCTTAAGCGAGGAATGGCTTCCACTTTAAAAGAGTTTTTAATGTCAGCAGAGTATATTTTATCCCGGGGTAATTATCAGGTTATTCTCTGCGAGAGAGGGATAAGAACATTTGAGGATTCTACCCGTTTTACCTTAGATTTATCCTCGGTAGCTTTAATAAAAATTTTATCGCATCTTCCCGTAATAGTGGACCCAAGTCATGGTACTGGCCAAAGAGACCTTATTACTCCTCTTTCCCGTGCAGCTGTGGCTGCTGGAGCAGATGGTCTTTTAATTGAGGTTCATTCCAAACCAGAGGAGGCTTTATCTGATGGTCTTCAATCCATCCTTCCTTCTCATTTTGAAAATCTGGTAAAAGAGGTGGAGGGAATAGCTCAAAGTATGGGGAGAGAGATTTGAAAAATTGCAGAGTTTCAATCGCGCCAGCTAAGTGCGTAAGAGGAGAAATTACCCTACCTGGGGATAAGTCTATTACTCATAGGGCTATGATTTTTTCCTCTATTGCTGAGGGTAAATCTGAGCTTAAGGGAGCACAAAAGGGAAGAGATTGCCTGGCTACTTTAAAGTGTATGAGGGATGTAGGTGTTCTTGTAAAAGAGGAGGGAAAAGAGATAATTGTTGAAGGGAAAGGATTAGAAGGATTGAGAGAGCCTGAAGATGTGCTTAACTGCGATAATTCAGGAACAACTATGAGGCTTTTAGCTGGTCTGTTAGCCGGTCAGGAGTTTTATTCTGTTCTCTCAGGCGATACGTATTTAAGAAAAAGACCAATGGGAAGAATCGTGAAACCCTTGCAAGAAATGGGAGCAAGAATAGAGGGAAGAGAAAAAGGGAATCTTCCCCCCTTAACTATTGTAGGTGGAAAGCTTAAAGGTATCAGTTATCCATCTCCTCTTGCATCAGCCCAGGTAAAATCCTGCCTGCTTTTAGCTGGTATGTATGCCGAAGGAGAAACCTCAGTGAAAGAGCCTTACAGATCTCGTGATCATACTGAAAGAATAATGAGGTATCTGGAGATTCCTCTTAAGGTAAGGGGTTTAGAAGTGCAAGTTGAGGGCAGGAAGAACAGGAGAAATTTTAAAGGGAAATCTTTTTATATTCCTGGAGATATCTCTGCCGGTGCTTTTTTTATGGGGGCAGCCGTATCTTTACCAGGTTCAAAAATTAAATTATCCAACGTGGGATTAAATCCAACCCGGAGAGGATTTCTCGATGTTCTCATTGCAATGGGTGCAGAGATTAAAATTAGCCATGTAAAAACAATATGCGAAGAGGAAGTGGGGGATATAGAAATAAGGGGAGGAAATAACTTAAGAGGAGTCGTGGTTCAAGGGGAAATGATTCCCCGGCTCATTGATGAGATTCCTATATTAGTAGTAGTGAGCTGTTTTTTACGAGGGGATACTTTAATTAAAGGTGCCCGAGAGTTAAGAGTTAAGGAGACAGATCGGATAAGAGCAATAGTATCTGAGTTGAAGAAGATGGGGGCAGGCATAGAGGAAAGAGAAGATGGGATGTATATCAGGGGAGGAAAAAGATTAAGGGGGGCAAGAGTAAAAAGCTGGGGAGATCATCGAATAGCTATGGCTTTAACAATAGCTGGCTTATGCTGTGAAGGAGAAACTACCATCACTGATACCCAGTGCATTGATATCTCTTTTCCCGATTTTCAGAGGACCTTAAGGGAGATCGTAGTGTGAGATATGCGATGAAAAAATGGCAGGTGGGACTGTTTTTTCTTTTATTATTGGGTCTTTTTTCCCTTAAGATAGGCCTGGAAACTAAAATAGAGAAATGGAAGATAACAGGGGAGCCTTTTGGAGAAGTGGTGGGGTATTTATCAAAGGGTTATCCTGAAGAAGCAGCACTCGCAGGAATAGCGATTGGGTTAGGTTTTAAGGAAGTTCTATCTGATTTTCTCTTTTTGCAATCAATCCAATATTTTGGAGAATGGGGTACAAAAGAGGAGAAATTTCTCAAAGCTTACCCTGTTCTTAAAGCTATGGGTAAACTCTCCCCACATTTTGTTCCCGGTTACTCTTTTGGGGCTTTAGCTATGAGTGAATTAGGACATTTAGATGAGGCAATTGATTTTCTCAATGAAGGAATAGCTAATAATCCTTATGCTTTTGAGCTGTGGTTGTATAGAGATTTTATGATTAGATTATTCAGAACTTATGAGTTCAAAAAGGCTATTGAAGGATTAAAAAAGGCAATTCAGCTAAAAGGGCATCCTCCCATTTTGGAAAGAATATTAGCTTTTGCTTATGAGAAGAATGGAGAAATACGCTTAGCAATCCTTCAGTGGGAAAAAGTGAAGGAGTCAACTCAGGATCCTCATATTGAAGAGATCTGCGAGCGAAACATAAAACGCCTTTTGCTAAAATCAAGAGGGGAAGATGCAGGTAATAAAAAAAATTGAGGAGATGAAGAACTACCGCCAAAGGGCTAAGAGCAAAGGGAAAAGTACTGGTTTTGTTCCTACTCTTGGCTATCTTCACCAGGGGCATCTTTCTTTAATCAGGAAAGCGAGAAGGGAATGTGATAAGGTAGTGGTGAGTATATTTGTTAATCCCCTTCAGTTCGGACCCAAAGAGGACTATGAGTGTTATCCCCGTGATTTTTCTCGAGATATCGAGCTTTGTCAAAAAGAGGGAGTGGATGTTATTTTTTTTCCTTCTCCAGAGGAGATGTATCCTCAAGGATACTCTACTTTTATACAGATCCAGGGGAATCTTACCCGGGCCCTGGAAGGAAAGTGTCGACCAGAACATTTCAAAGGAGTAACTACAGTTCTTCTCAAACTCTTCCACATAGTGTATCCTGATTTAAGTTTCTTTGGCGAAAAAGATTACCAGCAGGCTTTAATAGTTAAAAAAATGGTGGAGGATTTAAATCTGGATACTGAAATTGTTCTTCTTCCCACAGTTAGAGAAGAAGATGGTCTTGCGTTAAGCTCTCGCAATTCTTATCTTACTCCTGAGCAAAGAAAAGCGGCTCCTATTCTTTATAAATCTTTAATTAAAGCCAAAGAGGTAATAAAAGAGGGAGAGAAAGACTCCGGGAGGATTATCTCTTTAATAAAGGATTTAATTGCCAAAGAGCCTTTAGTTAAAGTAGATTACGTTGCTCTGGTTGATCCTGTAACTCTTGGATTGGTGTCTCAAATAAAAGGAGATGTGTTGGTAGTTTTAGCGGTGAAAATGGGGAAGGTAAGATTAATTGATAATATGAGAATAAAGGGGACGTATCTGTGCCAAGATTAAAAATTATGTTATCGGTAACAGAGGTTTCAGGAGATCTACAGGGAGCCAGCTTAGTCAGGGCTATAAAGAGAATTTGCCCCTCAGTTGAATTCATTGGAATTGGTGGGGAGAAAATGAAGGAAGCTGGTGTAGATATAAGGGCTTTTACCACTCATATGGGGACAATAGGTCTGATAGAAGCATTAAAGTATTACCCCT
Organism: Candidatus Aerophobota bacterium; assembly: GCA_030615365.1. The sequence goes on from JAUWZM010000003.1 coordinate 38,864, forward strand.
CTTTTTTGAAAATAAGATCAAATATCGAAAAAATGTTGCAGGATGAACATCCCGATCTTGTAATTCTTATAGATAGTCGAGATTTTAATTTAAAGCTCATTGAGTTGACAGGTAAATTACAGATTCCCACTGTGTATTATATTGCTCCTCCAATATGGGCCTGGTCTGATTGGAAGATGAAAAGGATGTCCAGGAAAGTGGGCAGAATTATTGCTATTTTCCCCTTTGGGGCAGAGGCGTATAAACAGGCGGGGGCAAATGTTATATGGGTGGGGCACCCTTTACTTGATATAGTTAAACTCACAATGAGCAAGGAAGAGGTTTGTAGAAAATTTGGTCTTAACCCTTATCGGCCTATAGTTGGTCTTCTACCGGGAAGCCGAGAATATGAGATTAATAGTCTTTTGCCGGTGATGTTAAGCGTAGCACAGAAATTAAGTAAAAGGATACAAGGCATTCAGTATCTTCTTCCAGTTGCCGCTTCCACCTTTCAGGAGCAAATCACGAAGATAGTGGAGAGAAATGAAGTTGAGGTAAAAATCTTAAATGGCAACATTTATAATCTGATGAATATCTCCACCTTGCTCCTCACTGCCTCTGGTACAGCTACTCTTGAGGCAGCTTGCCTGGGTATTCCTATGGTTATTATGTATAAAGCGCATATTACCACGTATCTTTTGGGACAGATTTTGTTACGTGTTCCCTATATTGGGCTTCCCAATATTTTAGCCGGCAAAGAAATAGTCCCGGAACTTTTACAGTTCAAAGTGAGAGAAGGCACTATTGTGAATACAACTTTGGATTTGCTTATCAACTCTGAGAAGTTGAGTAAGATGAAGGGTGAATTAAAGGAAGTGGTGAAAAAATTAGGCTCACCCGGAGCTGTAGATCGAGCTGCCAGGGTCGTGGTAGAAATGGTGGACAGCACAAGGAGTTAAAAATTGAGTGGAGTTTCCCTGATAAAATGTAGGGGCATCTATCATTTCTTTTTTCCCCTCGGAGAGGTGTGAAAAACCTAAATATTGTAGCGGTCCGATTTATCGGACCCGTTAATGAAACGGGCTTCATAAGTGAAGCCTCTACAAAAAATTTTTGTAAGAATAAAGGCAATATTTGACTTTTATCTTTGTCTTATTATAGCCTGGATTCGGCAATCTGAACAATAATCATCAAGGCTTATCCTAAGATATAGCCTTCAAGCAGAAATGTAGTGCAGACCTTTAGGTCTGCCCAGGTGAAAAGTTTTATCAGTTTACCGAATCCGGGATTAAGTAAAAGAATAAAAATAGGGAGGTATTATAAATGGATATAGATGGGACAATCGTAAGATTTCCTTTATTTAAAGATTATAAAAGGAAAGAAAGATTTTTTACAGTGTTGGGGATGCTTTATTCAAGACAGATAACACTTTCAAAGGCAGCAGAGTCGCTAAATATGGACAGAGATGAGTTCTCTGCGATATTAAAAAATATGAATCTCGAATACAGCTATTTAACTGAGGATGAGGCGATAAAAGAGCTAAAGTCTGCAGAAGAATTGACAAAGAAGTTAAAATGATCGCAGTCTCAAATACCTCTCCTTTGATTGTCCTGGCAAAGAGTGGTTATTTGGAAAATCTTCCGAAGATTTTTAAGTGTGTAATCATTCCAAATGCGGTCTTCAATGAGATATTTCGAAAAGAAGATGTTGCAACCCGCAAGATCAGGGACTTAATTAATTTTGGGTTTATCCAGACAGAGAAAGTCAAAAATAAAGAATTAGTAGATTTCATTAATACTGATATAGGCTTAGGTGAAGCAGAAACTATTGTTTTGTCTTTACAGTTAAAGCCAGATTATTTACTGATAGACGATTATGAGGCAAGAATCTATGCCAAAGAAATATCTATAAAAGTTATTGGAACATTAGGTTTAATCAGGGTTTTTCGAGAGAATAATCTTATCAGGAAGGAGGTTGAAACTATTTATAAGCAATTAATATCTGCAAATTTTTGGATCAATAAAGACTTATTCTTTAAGGTGATGGGGAGATAAAAGCGTGGGCTTATCCAAACTAAGATGGGATTTCTATGTAAGAAACAGAAAAGTAACAGTTAAGTTTTTGCAAAGGGCTTAGGGATGCCCAAAGCCACTCCGATTTTATTTTTTAGGAAAGCTTACCTATTACATAGAAATACACAGGTTCTTAATTAAAAAATTAGGCTCACCCGGAGCTGTATATCGAGCTGCCAGGGTCGTGGTAGAAATGGTGGACAGCACAAGGAGTTAAAAATTGAGTGGAGTTTCCCTGATAAAATGTGATAGCTACCAGCAGAAAAAAGTAGATAGCGCGGTAAGAGAGAGTGTTGAGTTAATAGGCGGTTTAAGTAAAATTATTCATCCTGAGGATAAGGTTCTTCTTAAAGTAAGTATGCTAAACGCTAATCCTCCTGAAAAAGCGGTAACTACGCATCCGGCTATTGTAAAGGCGGCAATTAAATTAGTTAAAGAGGTTGGTGGAAAGCCATTTATTGGAGACTCACCCGGAGTTGCCTATGAAGAGATAGAGGAAGCCTGGCAAAAAACAGGCCTTAGGAAAGCAGTCGAGGAGGAGGGCGCAAAAGTCGTTAATTTCCGACAGATAAAAAAATTTGATAATTCCAGGAACAAAAAAGTGCCGGTTTTGTATATAGCCAAAGAGGTTATGGATGCTGATGTGGTAATATCACTGCCCAAGCTAAAAACTCATAGTCTTACTCTTTTCACAGGTGCAATTAAAAATTTATATGGAACTATTCCTGGATTCAGAAAAAAAGAAATTCATGCCTTAACTGTCAAGCCTCAGGATTTTGCCGAAGTAATTGTAGATATTCTCGCTGCAGTTAAACCCAAATTGGCTATTATGGATGGAATTGTAGGCATGGAAGGAAACGGTCCAGCGGCAGGTACCCCACGCAAAATAGGAGTAGTCTTGGCCAGTAAGGATTTTGTGGCTATCGATGCAGTAGCTTCAAATATAATTGGCTATAATCCTTTAGATATCGATATTATAAGAATAGCCAATGAGAGAAAACTGGGAGTGGGAGAGCTTGATGAAATAGAAATCAAGGGCAAGAATTTGGATGAGGTGAAAGTAAGGGATTTTGAGCTGGCCTCTAACGCAAGCGCCCTTTTAAATAAAATGCCATCTTTTGTCATCTCTATGGGTAGATTATTAATTCCTTATCTTTTAAAAGTAGAACCTGAAATTGAGCAGGATAAATGCACTGGGTGTGAAGTATGTATCATGCATTGCCCTATAGGGGCAATAAGAATGACAGGTGATTTTCCCATAATTGATAGAAAGAAATGCATTAAGTGTTTTTGCTGCCAGGAATTTTGTCCTCAAAAGGCAGTGAAAATTAAATATAGCTGGCTGGCAAAGAAACTGCATACCTAAAAGGCTCTGATGAATGTTTTATTACAGCAACTCAGGAGATAAGTGAGGGGGCAATGAGATAAGAATGGTACAACTGATAAGGCAATAGATGTTATTCTTCATTTCCTCTCCCCTTGCGGGGAGAATTGAGGTGAGTGGGGAGTGTAAGCTGGAATTTAATGGTGACTTTGCTGAATGCAGGGTTTGTGGAAAGAGATATAGAATGATGGGCGAAAATAAAGCGACGAGGTGAGATGTAAAGATGGAGTAGTAAAGAAAACTTTCACCTTTCTCTTTTTGTCCTTTTCAGCGCTTAAATTTAAGGAAAATGATTAAAAATATCTTAGAAAAAATTCTATCGGGTCTTTCTGATAAAAACATAAAATTTAGTGACTTAAGAAAGCTTGTTTTGGATTTAGGATTTAGCGAAAGAATCAAAGGAAGTCATCATATCTTTTTCAAAGAAGGCATTGCAGAGATTATAAACTTGCAACCCATTAAGGAGGGAAAAGCCAAATCATACCAGGTTAAACAAGTAAGAAATATAATCTTAAAATATAGGCTTCACGAGGAGATAAAAGATGTATAAATATGAAGTGGTCGTCTGGTGGAATGAAGAAGACAGGGCATATATAGCTGAGGTACCTGAATTGCCAGGATGCATGGCTGATGGAACAAGTTATGAAGAAGCTCTAAAGAATGTTCAAGTAATCATCTCTGAATGGATAGAAACAGCAAAAAAGTTAGGGAGAGAAATTCCCAAACCTAAGGGTAAGCTTGTGTATGCATAAAATATTTTGGTATCGATGGAAGTGTTTGGCCAGTCAAAGGGTATATATGTTAAGATTTTAGAGGGATTGAATAGCGCAGACATCCTGCCTGTGTGGGATCTGCGGCTACCAAATTATAATTGGGAAGCGAAATACCCCTTATCCATGCGAAGAGTTTTACCAGTTTACCGAATCCGGGATTAAATCTCCCAAATTTGGATGTGAAAAATGAGCCCAGAACTGGAAGAGGTCATTATCCTGGTAAAAAAACTCGAGAAAAGGTTCTAAAGGGTTTTTTCATCTCCTCATAGGTGACGTTATGAAAAAAGCATTAATTACTGGTATCACCGGACAGGATGGCTCTTATCTTGCGGAATTTCTGCTTTCTAAAAACTATGAAGTTCACGGGATAATTCGCCGGGCAAGCACTTTTAATACTTCCCGTATCGATCATATTTATGTCGACCCTCACAAACCAGGTGTAAGGCTCTTTCTTCACTATGGTGACCTTTCTGATTCAGAACAGATTTCTAATATCATCTATAATATAAAACCCGATGAAATTTACCATTTAGGTGCACAGAGTCAGGTACGAGTAAGTTTTGATATCCCTGAATATACGGGTAATGTTACTGCTTTGGGGACTACTCGAATATTGGAGGCTATGAGAAGAAGTGGAAATGACATAAGATTTTATCAGGCCTCAAGTAGTGAGATGTTTGGTGCATCCAAGCCACCTCAAAGCGAAGATACACCCTTTAAACCTCGTAGTCCCTATGCCTGTGCTAAAGTCTATGCTTATTGGATGGTTGTAAATTATCGCCAGGGCTACGATATTTTTGCCTCTAATGGTATTCTTTTTAACCATGAAAGTCCTCGTCGTGGAGAAACCTTTGTTTCTCGCAAGATTACCCGGGCTGTTGCTGCAATCCTTACCAGAAAGCAGGATTATCTTTATTTAGGCAATCTGGAAGCAAGAAGAGATTGGGGATACGCTCCTGAATATGTGGAGTCCATGTATAAGATGCTTCAGAATTATACACCCGAAGATTTTGTTATAGGTACAGGTGAGACTCATTCTGTAAAAGAATTTGTCCAGGAAGCCTTCTCTTATGTTGGCCTTGACTGGGAAGAATATGTAAAGATCGACCCACGATATTTTAGGCCTACCGAAGTAGAGGAACTGATTGCTGATTTTACCAAGTCGAAAGAAAATTTAGGTTGGCAGCCAAAGATAAAATTTAAAGAATTAATAAGGATAATGGTAGATGCAGATATGCGAAAGGTGGGATTAAAACCAATAGGAGAAGGTGATGAAATCTTAAAAGAGAAGTTTTCCTCTAGATGGTGGAAGGTCGATTAAGATGAAGGAGTTGTAATGTGTCATTCTGGATTAATAAACGAGTAACCGTAACTGGCGGAGCTGGTTTTTTGGGTTCTCATCTCGTAGAAAAACTGAGAAGGCGCGGTTGTGAGAAGATTTTTGTTCCTTTAATAGAGAAATATAATTTGGTAGACATCGAAGCAATAAGAAGGCTCTATCGGGATGCAAAACCAGACATTGTAATTCATTTAGCAGCGGTTGTTGGTGGAATCGGTGCCAATCGTGAGAATCCTGGCAAGTTCTTTTATGATAATATAATGATGGGTATCCAGATGATGGAGCAAGGTAGACAATCTGGAATAGAAAAATTTGTTGCTCTTGGTACTATTTGTTGCTACCCCAAGTTTACTCCCCTTCCCTTTAAAGAAGAAGACTTGTGGAATGGGTATCCTGAAGAAACGAATGCGCCTTACGGCCTGGCAAAGAAAATGCTTTTGGTTCAGTCTCAAGCATACAGAGAGCAGTATGGATTTAACTCTGTATTCCTGATGCCGGTTAACCTCTACGGGCAAGGTGATAATTTTGATCCCAAATCTTCACATGTAATTCCGGCATTGATTAAGAAATGTTTCGATGCCCTAAAAAATGGTGATAAAGAAATAGTTGTTTGGGGAACAGGGAAACCAACCCGAGAGTTTTTATACGTGGAAGATGCAGCAGAGGGTATCCTTTTAGCTACCGAAAAATACAATAAGTCTGAGCCGGTAAATCTTGGGGCCGGTTTTGAGATTTCAATCAAAGATTTAGCTAAGTTGATTGCTAAGCTTACGGGTTATAAAGGCAGAATAATCTGGGACAAATCTAAACCTGATGGTCAACCAAGAAGGTGTTTAGATACATCTAAGGCAGAAAAGGAATTTGGATTTAAGGCAAAAACACCCTTTGAGGAAGGGTTAAAAAGGACAATAGAGTGGTATAGGTGCACTATTAATTAAGGTTTGATTGGTAAGTAAAATGATTAGAAAGACTTTTGCAGTTATTAATGACTTAATAAGGTTATTTATCGTCTATGCGCCGGGGGCTTTAGGTAGAAAACTGAGATACCGGTATTACAAAAGAAAATTTAAAAAGTGTGGAAAAAATGTAATCATAGATGAAGGAGTTATAATTCAAAATCCTGAAAGTGTAAGCATAGGAGACAATGTCTGGATTGACAAGTACTCTTTTTTAATTGCTGGAAAGCCGAATCTTGAAGAGAATATAGTAAAGAGAAGAGAAAATAACAATTTTGAATGGAAACCGGGAGAACTGATTATTAAAGATAATATTCATATAGGAGTTTTCAATATATTACAGGCTCACGGTGGTTTGTATATAGGGAATAATGTTACTATTTCTGCAGGTGTAAAGATCTATTCGCTATCAAATTATCCTTATGATGAAGATAATAGAGAGGTTATTACTTTTGCTAACTGTATGGTTGAGGAAAAGGATAAAGTTTCATATATTATTTCACCAATAGTTATAGAAGATGGAGTTTGGATTGCTTTAGATTGTCTTATTTTGGGTGGAACAATAGGTAAAAGCTCTTTTATATCTTCTCAATCAGTTGTTTTTAAAGACATCCCAGAAAATTCCTATGCTGTAGGTAATCCAGCAAAAAGAATCAAGGAAAGATTCAAACTGTGAGCAAAGAATGAATAAGTTTATTCCTGTTTCAGAACCCTCTATAACTCAAAAAGAAATAGATTATGTGCTTAAAGCTATTAAATCTGGATGGGTTTCATCCATTGGGGAATTCATAAATAAATTTGAGATAGAGTTTGCTGAATATTTAGGAGTAAACTATGCTCTTACAACAACTAACGGAACAGCTGCTCTTCACCTTGCTTTAGTAAGCCTTGGTATAAAAGAAGGGGATGAAGTTATAATCCCAGATTTAACCTTTATCGCTACAGCTAACGCAGTAGTATATACAGGAGCAAAACCTATTCCTGTGGATATAGATGCAGAAACATGGTGTATAGATCCGGAGGCCATAAGGAAGGCAACGACTTCAAAAGGAAAGGCTATAATACCCGTACACTTGTACGGACATCCAGCAGAAATGGAAAAAATAAATAAGATAGCTAAAGAGTATGGCTTGTATGTTATTGAAGATGCAGCTGAAGCTCATGGAGCAGAGTATAAAGGTAGAAAGGTTGGCAGTATAGGAGATTGTGGAATTTTTAGCTTTTACGGGAATAAGATAATAACCACAGGTGAAGGCGGCATGATTACGACCAACGATGAAAAAATTTATGAGAGAGCAAGATACTTAAGAGATCACGCGATGAGCAGGGAGAAGAGATATTGGCATACAGAGGTCGGCTTTAACTATAGGATGACCAACATTCAAGCGACGCTAGGATTGGCACAACTTGAGAGGATTGGAGATCTTATAAATAAGAAGAGACAGATATTTAGGTGGTATAAAGAATTCTTAAGAGATTTGGATGGTATAAGGCTAAACCCAGAAAAAGAGTGGGCTAAGAATGTTTTTTGGATGATTTGCTTGGTACTTGATAAGGACTATGGAATATCAAGGGATGAATTGATGGCAAAATTAAAGGAAAAAGGAATAGATACAAGACCATTTTTTTATCCTGTGAGTCAGATGCCAATGTTTAAAAGCAGTAAAGTAAGTCCCGTGGCTTATGAAATTTCCCAAAAAGGGTTAAATCTGCCAAGTAGTGTAAATTTAGATGAGGAGGAGGTTGAATGGATAGTGGGGAGTTTAAAGAAGATTATAGACAGTTTATAATTTCTAAGTGGGTAACCCAAGAGATTAAGAGCTTTAAACAACCATCTTTGTTAGATCTTCAAAATCAAAGCAAATATTATAAGTATTTGATAGAAAAGTTCATTCCCAATCGAAAAGACATTGATATTTTAGAACTTGGATCCGGATGGGGCGGGTTCATCTATACCCTTAAGAAACTGGGTTATTCTAATATTGATGCTGTTGATAAAATTCCTGAGTGCTGCGCATTTGTAGAAAATGAAATTGGAATAAAAGTCATTTGCATCGATGCCTTCGATTTTTTCCCCAAAAGAGATACAAATAGAAAATACGATGTAATAGCTGCTTTTGATGTATTAGAACATCTCAATAAAAATGAAATTGTTCAACTAATGCAATCAATTTATGAGGCGTTGAGTGATAACGGTGTTTTTATAATGAGAACTCCCAATGGAGGGAGCCTGTCTGGTCTATATATAAGATATTCGGGATTTACACATGAAATTGCCTTTACCCCCCTTAGCGTAGATGAGCTTTTTAAGGCTATTGGGTTTAAAAAAGTTTATTGCCTACCCGACCCGAAAATAAATTTTAATCTACTAAAAGATTTGGTGAAAAAGTTAGCAGCAAGATTTTTGGCTAAGTTACTTTCTCTCGATCCAAATTTCATTAATAGCACAAATATTATAGGAGTTGGCGTTAAGTCCGATGAAGAATAACTTCAAAAATGCTTTAGCAATGGAAGACTATTTTGATAAATACTTAGAGTACTTTCCTGACGCACCATCCTTAGTCCTTGTAAGAAGCGTTGAGCTCAAAAATTTTCCAAAGGAATTCATAAGAGAACCTATCCTTGACCTATGCTGCGGTGATGGCTTCTTTTCCAAGTGCCTTGGATTAAGTGAAATTTATGGGTGCGATATAGACAAATCTGCTATTAAGAAGGCAGAAGATACAAATATATATAAAGAGATTAGAGTTTGTGATGTTAGAGACTTAACTGTGTATTCAGATGCATATTTTCAGACCATAATAAGTAATTGTGCCTTAGAACATGTGAATGAAATAGACAGAACCTTGACAAATATAGCAAGAATTTTAAAAACTAGAGGGTGTTTAATTATGAGCGTACCAGGCAACAACCTTAATGATTGGTACCTACCTAAGATAATTTTTGAAAGGTTGGGATTACATAAATATGGAAAGTATCTATTGGGAGAATTTAATAAAAGGCAAACTATTATAAATTTATATTCTTTAAATAAGTGGAGGAAAAAATTAGATGATGCAGGATTTAAAATTGTGAAACACTTTTTCTTATTTAACGAAAGATATTATAAGGTGGCTACATTTCTAGATTCTCTTGGAGGTCATTTTCTCGGTAAGTTTCACTTAATTTTCAGAAGGATAACGCCACTTACTTTCCGTAAGTTCTTATGGTGGAGAATGTTAAAACCAATATATTTAAAATCTGAACCCATTGATTTCGGCGGAGAATTAGTAATAGTGGCTGAGAAAAAATGAAGAATAGCTTCAAAAATGTTTTATATAATGCCTTTGGGTTTGTTTTTCCTGTAATAGTATCTCTACTTACAGTCCCGTATATTGTGCATAAACTTACTCTTGAAGTTTATGGCATATATGTTCTGGCTATCTCAGTTATGGGTTTGATGTCATTTCTAGATTTGGGATTTGGACAGGGTATTATAAAGTTTGTCTCTCAATATGAAGCAAAAAGAGACTATGATAGAATCAACAAAATAATAGGAGTCTCTCTGTCAATCTACCTAGTGATGGGTCTGTTGGGCTGTGTCCTAATATTCTCTCTTTCAGACTTTTTGGCAAGAGATGTGTTTAAAGTATCAGAGAGATATGTTCAAACTGCCTCCCTAGCTTTTAACATAGTTGCTTTCGGTTTTCTGGTTAATTTTATCAATGGGGTTTTTTCAAACATACCGAGGGCACTTCAACGGTATGATGTATCCGTTAAAATTCAAAGTGCAGTCTGGTTTTGTTCTGTCATCTCAGTGGTTATTCTGTTATATCTTGGAAGAGGCTTAATTTCAATTCTTGTTGCACATATTTTTTTTCAGTTGGTAGGGGTAGTTATTTTTTATAAAACTTCAAAAATGATATTACCAACTTTAAAAGTAAAATTGAAATTCAGTAAAGATATTTTTAGAGAGATATTTGGGTTTAGTATCTTTACTGCTATAAATGGTATTACTGGAAATATTGTTTTTAGAGTTGATAAGATGATAATTGGAGCATTCTTGGGTACAGAAGCCGTTGCTCTTTATAATATTCCATTTATGATCGTTCAAATGGCAAATGGGTTTATAAATTCTGTTTCACAGTTTTTATTCCCGGCGGTAAGCTATATACATTCATTAGGTGATAAAGAGAGACTTGGGCAAGTTTATGCCAAATCTATGAGATATGCCGTCACTTTAGCACTAATAAGTGTCGCAAGTTTGATTTTACTTGGCGAGACCTTCCTTTCTATATGGATGGGAAAAGAATTTGCTGAAAAATCAGCATTTATCATTCCAATAATTTCTGTAGTTTTCTTTTTTATATCTATCTCAGTTGTGGGGTTTTGGTTTTACTATGGGTTGGGACGAGCAAAGATTAACATGATTTCATCTTTTGTTGCTACTTCCTGTTACCTTATATTATCCCTTATCTTAATTCCAAAATTAGGGTTGATGGGCGCTGCTGTAGCTTTAACTTTCGTACTGATACCATTTCCTATATATTTTTATATCCTGAACCGCCTAATCGGAGGTGATATTAAATGGCTTCTTGGCACTACAGCTAAGGCAATGCTTATATTAGCATCAGTCTTTGGTTTAAAATATGTCATTTCAATTCCGATTGAGATAGGATGGTTCATATTTGTTGGATTATTAGTTATAACATACTCTATGTTAATGTCATATCTTCTGAAAATAATCCATTTGGAAGATCTATTAGAACTCAAGAGTAAATTAAAATTCAGAGGTGTAAAAGTATGAGGATAGGTATATTGGCTATCACTTCAAAAATAAGTGGCGGTGTTTATCCATATACACAATCATTGGTGGAAAGTCTTACGCAGTTCACAAGTTATGATTATTTAATTATAAAAAGTAATGAGTTTACAATGCCAGAATTAGCAAATACCAATTATCGTTTAGTTGAGATTAAAACAAACCCTTCAACCCTTCTAATAAAGATTAAAAAGGTGGTTTATGTGAGTTTCCCAATAATGAGGAACTTCTTTAATGTCTCATCTAACTATAAGGATATCAAAAAATACAAGCTTGACATAATAATAAATCCTCTGATAAGCCTTATTCCTCTTTATATAGATAGCAAATACATTGTGACAATTCATGACTTGCAGCATAGGCATTATCCTAAATTCTTCACTCTTAAGGAGGGGCTTTCAAGGAATTACATCTATAAAAATGCTGCTAAGAATGCATTATTGGTTATTTGTGAATCTAATTTCGTAAAGCGGGATGTAGTGAGGTTTTTAAACATACCAGAAGAAAAAATCCGAGTTATATCATCTCCTCCTCCAGAAGATCGGATAGCAAATAATATAAATCTTGAAAAATTAGAAGAGATAAAAAATAAATATAATCTAATGAATAAATTTCTTTTCTATCCTGCTCACTTCTGGTATCACAAAAACCATTTGAATCTCATTAGAGCTATGCATCACATAAAAGAAACTTTGAAAGAAAAAATCTCAGTTATACTTGTAGGTTCTAAAAAGAATGATTTTGAGAATACTATGAACGAAATAAACAGATTAAAACTTGACAAACAAATAAGATATCTTGGCTACGTTCCAGAAGAAGATATGCCTTATTTATACAAACTTTCCACAGCTCTGGTTATGCCAACCCTTTTTGAGTCGCTCAGCATGCCAATCTGGGAGGCTTTTCACCTTGGATGCCCTGTGGTTTCTTCCAATGTCCGTGCTTTACCAGAACAAGTTGGAAATGCAGGATTATTATTTGATCCGAATGATATAAAAAATATGGCGGAGAAGATTTACAGAATCTGGATTGATGAAAACCTAAGAAAAGAACTCATACAAAAAGGCTATGAAAGGGTAAAAGATATGACACTTGAGAATTATGCCAGACAGTGGGAACGAGTTATAGAAGAAGCACTTGATATGAGGAAGACATGAGTATCGAGTTGGAGTCCATCAGCTGTGACCTTTGCTGTAGCAACAATAGCACTCTGTTGCTTCAAACCCGAGATTACCGTTACGGTCACCCCGAAAAGTTTAATATCGTAAAATGTGATCGCTGTGGACTGATATACATAAATCCACGTCCAAGCAGTAAATCTATATCAAAACTCTATGAAGCTGATTATACACCAGAAGATAAATCCCTCATTTTACCTCAAATAGAAACCCAGAAGATAAAAAGGATTTTAAGGAAAATTTGGCACCGAATTAACGGCCAATACTACGATGAGGTGATAGCAAAAGCAGAAGGTAGAATATTGGATATTGGCTGTGGGAATGGTCATCTGTTATTATCATTAAAACAGAAGTGTTGCGAAGTTTATGGAGTAGAAACAAATCCTAAATCAGTAAAGGTCTGTAATGAATTGGGGTTGAGTGTATTTTGCGGGACACTTGAGGAAGCAAATTTTACTGATGAGTTTTTTGATATGATCATAATGTCCCAGGTTATAGAGCATTTGTCTTCCCCCAGAAACTCTCTAAAAGAGATCAGGAGAATCTTAAAGCCTGGTGGAAGGCTCTATATATTCTGCCCGAATGCTGGAAGTTACCTGACAAAATTTTTTGGTAAATACTGGCATGGGTGGCACATACCATTTCATTTTTATGCTTTTACCGAAGATACAATAAGGAACCTTGCACATAAAGTTGGTTTTAGAGTGGAAAAGATGAGTGCAATCACTCCAGATCACTTTTTTACTGTCTCGCTAAAGTCTTACCTCTGGGGAGATAAAGAAAAAGACACAAGACCCATAGAAAGGGGTAAATTCCTTGATAGTTTATTTTTTAGGGTTTGCATTTCTCTCTTTTTCAGATTGTTTGATTTTGTTTTAAGGAGAGAGGGGGATTGTTTGAAGGTTGAAGTTTCAAAAATGGTGATGTTGGATGATGAGATTTAAACATGTTCTAAAACCACAAATTGGATTAATTATTGTATTTATTGGCACTAAAATGAATAGTGAAACTCTTTGGCGTGAATTAAGATAAATGAAATTGTTCAGAACCAAAAAACCGGCATGCTAACTTCACCTAAGATAGATGAAGTTATTAGAGCGGTTAAAGAATTGTTGAACAATCCGTCTTTAGCAAAGGATATAGGGAAAACAGCTAAAAATGTTGTTCAATCAGAATGGAACTGGGAAAAATATGAACAAAGATTGTTAAACGTATATGAAGACTAAATAAAAAGGTCTGGGTAGAATTAAATTTAAGATGAAATTGAAAAAATACTTAAAAGGTTAGTAAAATGAAAAACGCATTGATGAAAGAATTATTTTAAGCAAAGGCAAGGATTATGCAAGATTTCGCTGCTACAATATAATCATCTCTTAGGAAGAGGTCTGAAGCTTTGGAAGCCGGTAGCGGAAGCTCGTCAACTGAAAAAGGAAAATGTCTTACATGTTTGTAAAGTTTTTGAAATACATGCGTTCTGAACAAGGGCGAAAAAACATCAAATTTGCGATAGCAAGGAAGATTTTTAATCCATTTGCTAGAAAACTCGGATATACAATTGTTGCAGATCATTTCTACCAACCCATACCTAATGATAGAGAACTTTTAATTTATGATAGTAAAGAGCGACCATTAAGATCAATTGAATGGAAAATTGATCGTCAGATTGAGTTTGTAAGCGAGATTCTGAAAAAATATTGTGATGAATTTAATGATAAAAGCATTATTTCTTCCTGTGGTTATGCAGAAGAGAAGGGTTTGGCAAGTGGCGATGCTGAATTCCTATACTCAATTGTTAGGCATGTGAAACCTAGAAAAATAGTCGAAATCGGTGCTGGGGGTAGTACGCAGATTATAGCCTCGGCATTGAGAATGAATTTTTTTGAAAATGCAGAAAAAACAAGATTTATTTCTGTTGAGCCTTATCCGCAGCATTCTCTTAAAAATCTCGAGGATAGCTTTCATGGTTTCGTGGAATTCTATTTAGTTGAAAAGCCAGTGCAAATTGTTGGTTTATCAATATTTGAATCTCTGGAGGAGAACGATATTCTATTTGTGGATTCAAGTCATGTTTTCAAGCAAGGTAGTGACGTCGAAGTTGAATTTTTAAAAATATATCCCATACTAAAAAAAGGGGTCATTGTTCACCTCCATGATATATTTTTTCCTTTTGATTATCCAATAGAGTGGAACATGAAAAGATATTGGTTTTGGAATGAGCAATATTTTCTTGAGGCATTCTTGCAGTTCAACAGTAAATTTGAGGTATTAGCATCATTGTCGATGGTTGCATATCATGATAACTCAATATTCATAGATGCCATAAGTGCTTACCATGAGACAAGAAATCCAGGTTCTTTCTGGATGAAGGCAGTTTTATAGACTAACAGGTCAATTGTGAAAACATCGGCTGAAAAATAGGACGGCGTGATTTGGGTTTTGTAACCTGGGTGTTCGCCGATGGCGAGAACATAAGGAGGAGACAACAAATTTCAAATCAGAAGTACCCAAAGGTCTCGATAGTGACGCCTTCTTACAATCAGACTCAGTTTTTAGAAAAGACAATTCTTTCGGTGTTAGATCAGAACTATCCGGATCTCGAATATATCATAATAGATGGTGATTCTACTGATGGAAGTGTTGAGATAATTAAGAAATACCAGAAATACTTAGCTTATTGGGTAAGTGAAAAAGATAAAGGGATGTATGATGCAATCAATAAAGGGTTAAAAATTGCTTCCGGAAGTATTTTTGCTTATCTTAACTCAGACGATCTTTACCTTCCAAATACAGTTCAAACTGCAGTAGATTACTTTCAAGGTCATCCCGATGCAAGTCTTATTTACGGAGATTGTGATTTCATCGATTCAAAGGGGCGTTTTTTGTATAGCTATCACTATCCTGGATTTAAATGGAATCGGTTCATAGTGCTAAATTGGAGCAGCATACCCCAACAAACAACTTTTTGGCGTCAAGATATCCATAAAAAAATAGGATATTTCAATCCAGAATTTAATATGGCGGGAGATTTTGAGTTTTATGCCAGAGTTGGCAAGCATTTTCAGATTGACCATTTGAAAAAAGTGCTTGCTGTTTATAGACTTCATAAAAAATCGTTGAGCTCAACCTGGCAGGATAAAAATCAGGAAGAAGTGGAGAGAATTCATCGACGTTACGGTGTATCAAATGGATTCGGCATCGTTTATTCACGGTTTTTAGCTGAATTACAAATTAAGTTATTGAATTGGCCGCTTATGATAAGAAAATTGTTAAAATTTCAGAGATACTCTTGAAGATTTCAAACATTTGGATAACAAGGCGAAATTAACATTGCGCAAGTTGATTAATTATATTGCTATTTTTATTGTCTTTAGTGGTAGTTTGACTTTTCGGGATATTTTGCCAATAGATTTAAGAATGAGCTATTTTATAATATTGCCCTTGTTATTTTTATTTGGTTTTGTACTCAAAAATTTATATCTCAATGTAGGTTTTCTTTTTGTTTTTATCATTATTATAATATCCTCTTTTTGGAATGTTTATTTAGGAAGAGATACTATGATCTTATTAACTAAGCAAATTGTGGGAATAGGACTGACGTCATTGATATTTTATCTTTTGATGAAAATAAATAAATATGATATCAAAGAGCTGTTTAGAATTTATTTAAATTTCGCAGTTTTAGTTGGGTTGATAGGATTATTTCAAGAGGTAAGTTATTTATTAGGTTTTAAGATGGGTTATGATTTTAGTTACATATTACCATCGTGGAGATTGCATTTAAGCACAACTGGTTTTTTGAGGGTTAATTCTATTATGCCCGAACCATCTGTTTTCTGTTGTTCTATGATGCCGGCTTTTTTTGTATCTATTAGTTCTTTTTCAAAAAATAATTTTAGATTTCTAAAAAAATGGAAGAGTTTGATTATTATTTCCTCAGTTTTTTTTTCTTTTTCTTTAGTAGGGTATATTGGGATAATTCTTTCATTGGCATTGCTATTCTATAATTATGCGAAAATACGGCATTTAGTTATAGGTACTATAATTATCTTCGCACTTATTTTTTTTAGTTATAACACTATAGGTGATCTTAAGATGAGAGCTGATGACACAATTAATGTGCTTACCGGAAAGATGGATTTATATTCAGCAAATCTAAGTACTTTTACTTTATTTAGCAACGCTTTAGTTGCCTATGAAAGTTTTAAGAATAATCCGGTGTTTGGTTCTGGATTGGGCTCTCATGAAATATCCTATAATAGATATATTGGAAAGGTTGTAGACGTTGATAGAGTTATTATGTTTTTAAATACACAGGATGCAAACTCATTGTTTTTAAGACTTTTATCTGAGACCGGTTTATTTGGATTATTATTAATTTTTTATTTGATTTTTAGGTTTCACGTCTTAAAGAAAAATGACCGAAATGGCTATCTATGGCTTATTAGTAATGCAATTTTAGTTATGTTCTTGGTTAGGTTACTGCGGTATGGGCATTATTTTGCGGGAGGTTTTTTCTTTTTCTTTTGGTTGTATTATTTTGCGGGGAGGTCTAGCGCATTGGTAAAAGTTGAATCAAGAAAAGGAATAGCAATAAAATGAGAATATTGCATATTACGCCCAATATTGACGCAAAAAAAGGGGGCTCAGTTTCAGCCATAAAAAATATCATTTCCATTGAGAGAAAAATAGGCTTTGATAGTACGGTTTTAGGTCTAGATTTTGATGGGGTAAGGCCTACCTTATTCGATAATGCGGATTTAATGGCGTTTAGCCCTTCTTTTCCAAAAAGGTTTTCGCGTTCAAAAAAAGCAAATAACTGGCTAAGGGGGAATGCAAACAACTGCGATCTTGTTCAGGTGCATACTATATGGGGATTCTTACAAATTGAAACCCCGGGTATTTTAAATAAGCTCGGTGTGCCATACGTCATGTGGCCGCATGGTTCATTGGATCCATTTGACCTTCGCAAGAAACGGCATCTAAAAAAAATTATTGGCCCAATTATTATACGGAAAGTACTGGAAAGGAGCGCTGCGGTTATCTGCACCACAAAATTAGAGGCAGATTTGCTCGAAAAGTATGGGGCAAAATGTAGAACTAAAGTTCTTCCGTTGTCGGTAAATCCCAGCAAAGGACATGGTAATCGTGAGGAATTTAGAAATAAATACGGGATTTCAAGCAGTGATTTTGTATTATTGTTTTTATCATTAATATGTTATAAAAAAGGTATTAACCTGCTCATCCTTGCTGTAAAGAATATAGCTAATAAATATTCAAATATTAAGCTGGTGATAGCAGGGTCTGATTTAAATGGTTACGAAAGACAAGTTAAAGAATGGATAAAAAAATATCAAGTTGAAGATAGAGTAATTATGACAGGATTTTTGTCGGGACAGGATAAAATTAATGCATTTGCAGGTTCTGATTGTTTTGTATTACCCTCAATGAATGAGAATTTTGGAATTGCGGTTGTCGAATCATTAAGCAATGGCCTGCCTGTATTGATATCAAACAATGTCTATATTTGGAAGGAGATAATTCAAAGTAACAGCGGATGGGTTTGTGAATATTCACATAATTCTTTAATGAAGCAAATTATGAATATTTTGGGAAACCCAAAAGATATTTTAGAGAAAAAAAATAATGCGTCAAAAGCAGCAGAACAGTTTTACCCTGACAACTTGAAAAACCTGTATAAAAATGTTTACAGGGATTTGCTAACTAATAATGGATAAAAATATGAAAGTTTTACTTATCAGCCAGCCTGATAGATACCGCAAGTTACCTGACTTTCCTCCTCTAGGAATCGGGTATTTAGGTGCTGTAGCTCATAAAGCAGGTCATAAAGTATTGCTAATAGACGGCGGTTTGCATTCAATTGCCCAAATTGTTGCTGAAGCGGAAAAATTTGAACCGGATATTATTGGAATTACATGCTGGACTATTGACCGCAGTACTATCTGGGAGTTGTGTGATTCACTTAAAAAAGTTTTACCCGCAACTTTTCTTGTAATAGGGGGGCCACATGCCAGTATATATCCGGAACATATCTTCAAGAAGACTCATGCTTCGGCTGTAGCCTTGGGCGAAGGGGATGAAACTTTCATTGAGCTTCTAAATGCTTTGAGTAATGGTATAGATTTGAAGAATGTCCCAGGAATGGTCTTGAGGAAGAAAGATAACAGCCCATTATTTACAACACAACGGCCTTTACTAAAGGACATTAGTTTAATACCTTTTCCATATTATGATGGGTTTAAGAATTTCAGCTTTCTTAATTATGGCGGGTTTCCGGCTCTACCCCGGTCGACTGCTTCAATTATTTCATCACGCGGTTGTATATTTAATTGTAGTTTTTGTGCTTCAGTAAGTTATTGGGGACGAGAATGGCGGTTCCGGTCAGCTGAAAATGTTTTGGCTGAAATAAAATGGTTAATTGAAAAATACGCCATTAATTCCCTATTCTTCTATGATGATAACTTTCTTGTAGATAAGAAAAGGGCTAAAGCAATATGCCAGGGAATCATTGATAGCAAATGGGATCTGGATTGGGGTTGTTGCGCTCATATAAAGATGATGAATAGTGAATTGTTAAGCGTTATGAAAGAAAGCGGATGTGTTACTATTGATTTCGGAGTTGAAAGCGGAAGCGATAAAATCCTTGCAAATATTAACAAAAAGCAGACCAAGAAAGATATTATAGATGCTTTTTCTTTTGTACACGAAGCAGATATCTCACCTCAGGCTTATTTGATGGTTGGGTGCCCGGGTGAAGACGAATCGACTGTCGACGAAACAATTGAATTAATGGATATGATAAAGCCAAGGTCGTCAATAGGAGCAAATATTCTTTGGCTGTTGCCTGGAACTAAAGTATATAAAGATGCTGTTGAAAAAGGTATTATTAATGATTCTTATTGGCTTGATTCCGATGATGTCCCTTATAATACAATGGAACATCCCATAAAGAAACTTAAAAAATTTAGAAGACGTTTATTAAAAGGTATGGCATGGAAAAGGGGCGGAATTAAATCGAGGATAACTTATTATTTGAAAGAAACATATTACGAGTATCCTTTTCTTTCAATATTTAGGTCATTTTTTCGAAGAAGATTCAGGTGACCGGTATATAATATTGATAATTCTCTAAATTCGCTGCAATTTATTATAATGAAGCCATAAATTATGCATTTTAAAAAAAATAATAATACGAATAATGAATTTGAAATAGATCGTCCGCATGGTTCAGGATGTTTATATAATTTCTTACTCAACCATAAATTTCAGAATGCAGTAGAGTTATTGCCATTCCCGATTAAAGCTCTGACGGTGCTCGATATTTGCTGTGGCTCGGGGATGATTTCAGAATATTATGCAAAAGAAGGAGCAATAGTTACAGGAACAGATATTTCTCCTGAATGCATAAAAAGGGCAAAAATACGTTCTCGAAGATATGGATTTTTAGCAAAATTTCAAGTGGCCGATAGTGAAAATTTACCTTTTTCAGATAGTAGTTTTGATATTGTCTCTGTTCATGATGGTTTGCATCACCTAAATGACCCACGAAGGGCAGTTAAAGAAATGGGAAGGGTGGCTAAAAAAGGAGTTATTATAATCGAACCGGCTAAAGCACTAATAACAAGAATTTCTGTTCTTTTGGGAATTTCTAAAGATTATGAAGAAGCAGGTAATTTTGTATACCGCTTTAAAAAAGATGAACTTAAATCCTGGCTTAAGGAAGCTGGGATTAGAAAAGTTATCTCCAAACGATATATAATGTACTACCCTCATAAACCAGGTAGGTTATTTAGAATTTTTGACAATAGGATACTTTTTTATATTGCCCAAAAACTATTTCAAGTATTAAACATATTATTTGGAAAGTTTGGAAATAAGATTCAGGTAATTGGATTGAAGTAAATGAAATTATTAGTTTTAGGTATAAATTATTATCCGGAGTTGACTGGAATCGCAGTTTATAATACAGAGATGTGCGAATATTTGGCCAAAAAAGGGCATGATATCCAAATGCTTACCAGTTTTCCATATTATCCTTTTGGTGTGGATTTTTCATCCTGGTACAAGGAAAAACAAGCTCGCTTTTCTCTTTTTTTAACTGAAAATATAAATAATGTAAATGTAAAACGTGTTAATTTGTATAAGTCCAGGAAGATGAGCACTATAAAACGTATTATTCATGAATTAAGTTTTCTTTTTTGGGCGATGGTTAGATTACTATTTTCTTTTAAGAAATATGCTTTGATTATATGCATTGCACCTCCTCTTTTGCTTGGTTTAGTTGCTTATATTGTATCAAAATGCAAAGGGGTGCCTTTTGTTTTCCATGTGCAGGATTTGCAGCCTGATGCTGCGGTGGAGTTAGGTATGCTTAAAAAAGGATTATTTACATCCTTTTTGTATTCTATTGAACATTTTATTTATAACAAAGCTGATTATATTTCTACTATTAGCGAAGGGATGCAAAACAAAATAATAAGTAAAGGTTTTGCTAAAGATAAAGTGAAGTTATTTTATAACTGGGCAAATATAGAAACACTTAAGCCAATGACTAAGAATAATTCTTTTGCCAGGAAACACAGCTTGGATAAAAAATTCGTTGTTCTTCATGCAGGTAACATGGGTGAGAAACAGGATATGCGTATTATTCTTGAAGCAGCCAGGAAAATGAAATTAAATAATTCGATTTGCTTTCTATTAGTAGGCAGGGGCACTAAAAGATCTTTTGTGGAAGAGTATATAAAAAAAAATGCTCTATCAAATGTTCTGTTATTAGAGGTTCAGCCTAAATCTGTAGTTAACCAAATGTTTTCTTGTGCTGATGTAGCATTAATTACCCAAATCAAAGAGGTTAAAAATACTGTAATGCCTTCAAAAATATTCGGTCCTGCCTTAGTGGAGAAACCTTTGATCGTTGCTGCTGCAGGTGATTGTGAGATATCTAAGGTAGTAAAAAAATATAATTTTGGTATAGTA
Source organism: Candidatus Aerophobota bacterium (assembly GCA_030615365.1). The sequence goes on from JAUWZM010000003.1 coordinate 60,340, forward strand.
ATAACTCCTGAAGATCCTAACAGATTAGTTGCGGCCATTAATAGACTGAAAAAAGATAGGAAATGGGCTGAATTGATGGGGAAGAACGGGCGTTTATTTATGATAAAAGAACGTAAAATGGAAAGAATAATCGATCAATTTGAAGAAAGTATTTTAAGGAATTATGATGCGAAAAGATTACACCGACAGAATATTAAAAACCAGGGAGACATCCATTGATCCAAATATCAGGGTGTTGAGATTGTAAGAGTAAAAGATTTCTTTAGTTTTATTGAGATAGATGAGAAGCGGTGGACTTTTAGATTTGCTTCTGGAAGTAGTACCCTGTGTTGAAGAGTTGAAGGGAGGTCCTGAATGCTAAAGCGGCAGAGATATATCTTTTCTAAGGTAACAATTGTTCTTGATTTGGCTATTACGGTGCTTTCTTTTGTTGCCGCCTACTACATTAGAGCTGGAATTTCGACTCTTCCTGGACTTTATTCTTTTAGTTACTATGCCTGGATGCTGGTGATTATTCTTTTTCTCTGGGGTTTTCTCTTTTTTTCTTTCGGAGTCTATGATTTTCTGAAAACCAGGTCATTGGGGAGTGCCTCTCTAGCAATTTTGAAAGGTATCGTTGTAGGACTTAGTGGTATTGTCGTTATTTTGTTTTTGCTGCACGAGCAGACAATTAGTCGAACTTTTCTTTTGGGTTTTGGTCTTTTGAACTTTATTCTTCTTACTCTGGAGAAGGCATTTTTAACCTATTTTTTGAAAGTTACTGTGAGGGATAAAGAATATCCCTGGACTCAGGTATTGGTCGTAGGAGGTGGAAGGGGAGCTGAAGAGTTAACCAGAATGATTGAAAAAAATAAATATTGGGGATTGAAGATTATGGGTTATCTGGATTTTGAGCCTTCCAGGGTGGGTAAAAAGATAAGGGAGACAAAGATTTTAGGAGTAGCTTCAGAGCTCTCAAAATTTTTGCACAATTATGTAGTTGACCATGTTGTATTTACTTTGCCCCTCAGTCTCTGGAATCATCTTCCAAAGCTTCTCAGTATTTGCGAGGAAGTAGGTGTTTCCTCCCATGTAGTACCTGAATTTAACCATCTCCATATTGCTAAAATGAAGCCGGAGGAGTTTTTCGGTATCCCTATGCTAAGTTTCTCTACTACTCCGGAGTGGGGCTGGACACTTTTTTTAAAAGAGATATTTGATAAAGTTTCTGCTTACCTCCTTTTATCTATTCTCTCTCCTATTTTTCTTGCTGTAGCTCTTGGTGTAAAAATTTCCTCACCTGGCCCTATTTTTTTCAAACAGGAGCGGTCTGGCTTAAATGGGAGAAAGTTCATTTTTTATAAGTTTCGCTCCATGATGGAGAATGCAGAAGAGATGCAGGAAGAGCTTAAGCATTTGGATAAAACTGTCGGTCCTGTCTTCAAAATTCAGGATGATCCTCGTCTGACTAAATTTGGCAAATTTCTTCGAAGGAGCACCCTTGATGAGCTTCCTCAGCTCATCAATGTTCTTAAGGGAGAGATGAGTCTGGTGGGTCCTCGCCCACCCATACCTTCAGAAGTTGAAAAATACAGCTCCTGGCAAAGAAGAAGACTTTCTATGAAGCCGGGAATGACCTGCATCTGGCAGATAAGTGGCAGAAGTGAAATTCCTTTTGATAAGTGGATGGAGATGGACCGGGAGTATATTGATAATTGGTCTCTCTGGCTTGATTTTAAGATTCTCATAAAGACAATTCCCGCCATATTGAGTAGAAAAGGGGCATGGTAGTTAGATATACCTCCATTTCCCATAATATACTTTTACTGTAATAACAAAGGGAGGAATGTCGAGCGACCACCTGATTTTTTGGGGATAAATAGTATTATACATATAATGATGTGCGTGTGTATATAAGATTAAGCGGAGGTGATGAGAATGTCTGTTCTGACAAGAAGGGCACAAGTCTTATTTTCTCCTGAGGAATACGAGCTATTGAGGAAGCTGGCCATTTCAACAAAGTCCTCTGTTGGAGAGTTGGTGCGAAGAGCAGTAAAGAAACAATATCAGATAGTAGGAAAATTAGATGAATCATTTTGTGTATTTAAAGCACTTAGTCTTTCTGGTTTAATAACTGCAGCTTTGGTTTTTGCCTTTTAAACCAAGTTTATCTCCCGTTAGGTATTCCTGGAAACATGGTTTTTCTCTTTAATTTTTTTATCATTATTCTCCTCATCTTTTCCCCGACTCCACCATTCCACACCAAAGGCAGCAACAATCCCTATTAGTAAACCTAATACCCCACTCACAGCTATATTTTGTTTTTTGTTTGGTTTGACAGATTTTTTAGCTGCTCTTGCCAGGCTGGCTATTCCTACATCTTCTCCTTGAATAAATTCAGCTCCTTTTATCTGTTCCAACTGATAGGATGATTTATTGTACGTATCTTCAGCTAATTTAAATCCCCGATTTATTCTTTGCTCAGTTATCACCTCTTTAGATAACTCTTTCTTTAACTTCTCAATTTTCGCGGGAAGGTCTTGTGCCTCTTCTTTTAGTTGAGTTAATTCTTGTTGATAAATAGCTAAATTGACCTTAGAGCTACCAAGCTGTGTTTTTATATTTTGGTATATAGGATTTATATATTCGGATTCTACCTGTAGGTTACTCAGTGCGTCCCTGGCTATTTGATTAGTTACCCTATCCAAAAGGGGGTGTTTAGCAATAGATTCTGTAAGAACAATCACTTCTTTTTCCTCTTTAAGCTGGCGTTGAAGCTCTTTTATTTTAGCCCTCTCAACTCCTATTGAACTTTGCAGTTCTAAAATCTTAGATTTTGCTTCTATAAGATGTGATGATTTTTCTTCGCTCTCTTTTTTCAACAGTGCAGATTTACCTTTCTCATCGAATTCTCTTTTTTCCTTTTCTACGTTGTTTAGCTGCCGCTTGGCTGCACTTAATTTAGATTCAAAATTATTCTTTAATATAGAGTATATTTTTAATTTTTCCTGCTTATTTTCCTCAACAAATAACCTCGCCCAGGCATTAGCTATATCTTTTGCTAAAGTTGCCTCGTTACTCTCCACGTTTATCTCAATCACCTGACTTACTATCTGGATGGAGCTTATCTTTTCCAGATCCTCTAAAGAAAATTCTTTTTGTATTTTATCTTTAAGGTTTAATGTTTCGATAACCTTTTCCTCTAAGGAAGGGTTTTTTAATAGTTGAACATATGTCTCGGGTGAATAAACTACAGGATTAAGGGCTTGAAAATTCATAAAGTCCTCATATGATTTAAATTCTGTAATTTTCCTCAGAGAAGGTTGGGTAATTATAATTCTGGCGGTAGATTGATAAACTGGTTTTAGAATGAAAAAACTAACTATGACGGTAGATATTACACAGATTAAAAATATTCCTAAAATAATACCTTTTCGTCTAAATAGTACTTCAAGGTAATCTCTTAGATTTATCTCTTCAAATTCAGGTTGCTCTTTTGCCATTTTTTCCTCCTGATAAATTAGCTACCCTGTCTCGTGAGTAAATTCCAAGGCCTATCCCTGTTAAACTCCAGATTAGAAGACCCAGTTGAAAACCGTCCATTACCGTCTCTATTATACAAAATATTAATATACTTGCAATGGATAGGGCAAGTCCAAAAGATAGATTCTGGTAGGGAGAATTTTTGTGCCTGGATAGCTTTATCAGATATAGTAACGGTATGATTATGCTAAGAAATAAAAAGGAAGCTCCCAAAGATCCCATCTCTACTATATAATGGAGATAGATATTATGAGCAGAAGATTTTATAGCATCAGGAGCATAATAGGGAGCTATCTTAGGATAAGCGCCAATACCTATTCCCAATAAGGGATGATCTTTTATTAAAGGAATACACACGTTTTTCCAGGTATACATTCTAATTTCCGCGGCACTGTATTTTTCGATTATCATAGGAAGGTAGCCTTGAAAGAGAAGAAGAACCAATCCGCCAATTCCCAATACTATTAACCCCACTTTCCAGTTTTTCACTAAAAGGTAAATGACTATCATTATTCCAATGGCTCCTATGCCACCCAGAGAATCGGTAAGCACAAGACAAAATAATCCCAGAAAAAGGAGAATAAGGAGAAAGGCATTTTTTCTTTTACTTTTTCCTTTCCCTGAGATAGAGGTTAGGACGAGGGGAATAGTTAGAACCAAATAGGCAGCGAGTCCATTTTTTGCGCCCAGCAAGGAACCAATTCCGTTTCTGGCGGGTGAATGTAAGTGAAAGATCCATATGTGTACGTTAATATTTAAATTTAGTAAGTATTGAATAATACCAAATCCACACAAAAAGAATAAAGAGAGAAATATTGAATCAAGGAGCCATTTTTCTCCCTGTCTTTTTGTTGCCTCTCGCATGACAAAGTGAACTAATAAATAAAAACAAAGTAAAGGGAAAACTAAAAGGCTGTTCATTCTATAAGGAGATGACAGAGTGGACACTAAAACAGTTATAAATAAAGATAACAAGACAAGATTAAAGAATAAGAAGTCACTGACAAAGATTTTCTTGAAATTGAACTTTCGGATCCTCTTTACTATATGAATAAGCAAAGCAGTGTAAGATAGAGGAGTAAAAAGAGGTAAAAATAAAAAAAATACCCATAACATTTTATCTTTAGAATTTATCTTCATTTTTTAATTATTTATTATACCTGAAGCTGAGAGATTAGTAAAGAGAAATTCTCCAGTTTCAGGAAAATTTTAAGACTGCCCTTTTCTTCGGTGTTTTCCAACGTTGCGGCTGAGTTCTACTCTTGTCTGGATACTGTAGCTTGGTAGATTTGTACGCTTTGGGACTTCATGATACATGAAGTCCTCAAGGGGAACTTAGACGTGAGAACTCATAGAACCGCCTTGATCGCCGCTGCCTTATGGAAAACACGCTCAGCGGGCAGCAAATCAGGAGGATTTTTTCTGAACCTGGAGCATTTAGACGAGTCAAATCATGTAACTAGGTAACCAAAGTAGGGGTTGTTAAATCATGTAAAATGTAACTTTTTATATCTAAATGAGGTGTTTGTTTTTTGAAGGGAGAAATTTCATTATTCCCTCTCCTTTTTTCCTCATAAGCTTT
>JAUWZM010000140.1 GCA_030615365.1 Candidatus Aerophobota bacterium
CGTTAGCCTGGGCTTTGTTTTTTGTTGTGTTTGCTCTAACTCTTTTAGTATTTAAATCCTCTGGTGCGTGGGTATATTATGAGGGAATGAAAAAACGTTAATTTTCAAGGAAAGTAAAATGAATATCTCTAGACATCTACAGGATAGGATTTTTAAAGCTTTTGTGTATGCAATTCTCATTGTGGGAGCTTTTATAGTTCTTATTCCCTTTTTCTGGATGATCTCCTCCTCTTTAAAAAATCGAGCTGAGGTGTTTTTCTTTCCACCTAAATGGATTCCCTACCCTCCCAAGTGGGACAATTATTCCAGAGCGGTAACTGTACTTCCCTTCTTTTTATACTTTAAGAACACCCTTACTATCACTTTTACTGTAATGCTGGGAACAATCCTGTCCTGCTCCCTGGTAGCTTATGGATTTGCTCGACTGCAATTTCCTGGCCGTGACTTTTTCTTTCTTCTTGTCCTGGCTACTCTCATCCTTCCCCCTGAAATTACTATGATTCCTCTTTTTATTATGTTTAAGGGCTTTGGATGGGTTGATACCTTTAAATCCTTGACTATTCCTGCCTTTTTTGGAAATGCTTTCTTTATCTTCCTTTTGAGGCAATTTTTTATGACTATTCCCACTGAGATAGAGGATGCAGCTCGAATAGATGGATGCAATACTCTCCAAATTTTTTATAAAATTACCTTGCCTCAGGTAAAACCAGCTTTAGCAGCGGTAGCGATATTTTCTTTCCTTTTTACCTGGAATGATTTTTTGCGTCCCTTGATATTTTTATCTTCTACAGAAAAATATACCTTATCTTTAGGCCTAAATTCTTTTTTGGGAATGCGTGTTACTGAATGGAATATAATGATGGCTTTTTCTTTGTTAATTCTTTTCCCCTGTATACTTATCTTTTTGTTTGCCCAAAAGTATTTTATTAGAGGAATAGTTCTCACGGGTATAAAGGGTTAACCCTGAATTTAGCAAACTCCTCAAAGCCCTATGTCTGGGTAGAGGAATATCGCCTCCCAAGCATAAGTCTGTACAATTGTAGCCGCAGGCTGGTAGCACAGGCATCTTGCCTGTGGAACTGTGGAAGTCAAAGCAATCCCTTGTAGCTTGCCGATTCATCGGCGCATTAAACTCGCCCCATAAATGGGGCAGCTACAATTACCAGAGAAAAGGGGAAAGTTTTAGAAAAGCTAAACTATTACGGACAGTTAGCCTTACTTTAAATCTAATGTAGTGTAGATATAAAAGACCTACAAAAATTAGGCAGATCTAAAGGTCTGCATTAATCTGGAGATGAAAAAAATGACTTCAAAAGAAAGACTATCAGCAGCATTACAACATCAAAAGATAGACCGTATTCCTTGGTCACCTTTGATCTGTGGATATTTCCTGGATTCTCTTAGCGGGGATTTAAAAAAAATGGACGAGGTTGAAATCTTAAAGTATATAGGAGCAGATATATTAGGAAGAAGGGTAGAGTCTTCTACTTTTAAGAGTCCCCTTTTTTCATCACTATCAAAAGATACCAAAACCATAATTCAGGGCAATATTAAGTTAACTACGAATATGAATATGAAAACAGGTGAGTTTTCACGCACATACGAAACACCATTAGGAGTGCTTAAAGAAAAATCCGTATTTACAAAAACATCTCCCTGGATACCTTTTCCAGTTGAATACAAAATTAAGAAAAGGGAAGATTTAAAAATCTATAAATATTTTATAGAAAACCTTAAATATGAACCCTGTTTTGATCAATACCAAAAGTTCTTTGATTGTGTAGGAGAAGATGGGTTAGCCACTACTCCTGCCCCTGCTACTCCACTTTTAAGTTTACTCCAGTCCGATATGGGCCTGGAAAGGTTCTATTATTATCTATCTGACTATCCTCAGGAAATAGAAGAGCTTATGAGTGCAATGCATGAGAGAAATAAGAAAATTTATGGTATCGTTGCTGAATCCCCTGCCTGGGTAGTCATTGATTATGAAAATACCTCTACTACCCTTCATTCCCCTAAGATGTATGAGCGTTACTGTTTAAAACAACTCAATGAATACGCTGATATTCTCCATAAAAAGAATAAGATATTCTTAATCCATCGATGTGGAAAGTTAGATGGCCTAATGGATCTAATGGATAGGGGAAGAGATGATGGTACAGTTGATGTTGCCCTCCCTCCTACCGGAGATTTAGATATAGCTAAAGCTTTAAAGTCATGGGGCAAAGATAAAGTAATTATGGGAGGAATTGACCCCACTGCTTTTACAAGATTATCTCCTGAGGAAATTAAAGAATATGTAAAAAAACTTTTAAAAGAGGTATCTCCAGGAGATAATTTTATTCTTGGCAGTGCTGATGCTACCCCTTACGGCACACCAATGGAGAATCTCAAAGCAGTAACTGAAGTAATTGAAGAGTACGGGGGATATCCTTTAAAAAAATGAGTGACGTCTTCTAAGAAAGATATTGAGTCTTCCCTAAAGATTAAAGGATTAAAAAAAATGAAAATGAAGTTAAGGCAAGAGAAAATTATGCCTTATATTTTTATTGCCTTACCCGTATTACTTATTGTTTTCCTTTTTGGCTATCCTATTTTTTATGCTGCTTATATCAGTGCCCATAGATGGAAGCTGCTTGACTTTTACCGACCATTTACTGGATTACATAACTATATAGATTTGCTAACTGATAAAGATTTTTTATCTGCACTAAAAGTCACTACCATATTTACCGCAGCGTATGTTTTGATATCAACAGTTCTGGGGCTATGCCTATCATTAGCTATTATTAAGATAAGAGGAACGGCACAAACCATTGTCAAGTCCATTTATTTTTTACCATTTATCACCAGCATGATAGCGGTTTCAATAACCTTTAAATTCTTATTAAGATCAGGAGCTGAAGGAGTTATAAATCATTATCTTCGCTATTTGGGAATTGGTTCTATTCCCTGGTTAAACAATGCACGATGGGCTCTCATCGCTATTGTAGGCGTCACGGTCTGGAAAAACATTGGCTTTAGTATGCTTATCTTCCTCAACGGTTTATTGGCAATACCTGATATGTATTACGAAGCGGCAAAAGTAGATGGAGCCAGTGCCTGGCCTATGTTTATACATATAACACTTCCGCTGCTCAAACCCATTATAGCTTTCTTAATAATAATAGGAACCATTCTTTCATTTCAGGCATTCAATCAAGTGTTTGTATTGACATCTGGTGGACCAGCGGGAAAAACGAGAACGCTGGGACTGGAGATATACTTTAGAGCATTCCAGTCTTTTGATATGGGGTCGGCTGCTGCAATATCCTTTGTGATGTTTCTTATTATTATGATTTTCACCATATTTCAGTTGAAGTATTTTGGCAGGCCTACAAATATCTAAATTGAGATCTCTGAAAAATCCTTTTTCTTTTTGCTGCTCGGCGAGGTGTTTCCATAAGGCAGCGGCGATCAAGGCGGGTCTATGCGTTCAAACTCTTAGTTATCCTGTAACCTGAGACATCGCCCATAAGAGCCACAGTATAAAGATAAGAGTAGAACTTAGCCGCA
>JAUWZM010000112.1 GCA_030615365.1 Candidatus Aerophobota bacterium
CCTGGCCTGGGACTTGGTAAAGCATACAAGCCTCATAAGTTGAAGATATCTTCTTGAAGGAAAAGCTAGAAATAAAAGGTCCGAGGGGAGGTGGAAGAATAAATAGACCTATCTAGCTTGGGAATAAAAGAAAGTTCTCAAGGAGTGTGGAACAAGTGCCTTCTCTAATGGGGAATTTTCAACAGAAGTTTGAATCATGTCAGCAAAGGAGTATAAAAAAATGAAAGGTAAAAAATGGGTGATTATGATTTGTCTGGTCACGGGGTTTTGGTTAGTATTCTCCCTTCAAGTTACTTTTGGCCAGCAGGTGACCTTGAGGATCGCTCACACTACCACAGGTGGAGAAACTCGAGTAGCCTTGAACAAAATTATTGCTGCCTTTGAACAGATATATCCCGATGTTAAAGTAAAGCAAATCACCTTCGATGATGATGTATATGAGGATGAAGGTCTTATCACTCTGGTTCAAAGCAGGACTCCTCCAGATATCTACTTTCAGTGGGGTGGCGATCTAGTGCGCAAATATGCTAAAAATGGGTTCGGAGCAGACCTGACTGAGGCACTGAGCCAAGGTGGCTGGAAAGATCAATTCTTAGAAGCAGCTTGGGCTGATGCTGTGTATGAGGGTGGAATATACATGATTCCTATCAATTTAGATGTGACTACAGTACTGTGGTATAACAAAGTCATGTTCGACAACGCTGGCCTTACCGAACCCGAAAGTTGGTCTGGATTCATGGACGTTTGTGCCAAGTTGAAAGAAAGTGGAATAACCCCAATAATCATTGGGAACAAGGAACTTTGGCCCTTGGGAAACTGGTCGGGTCATATAGTAGGGATGGCAGCAGGCATGGGTGTCTATGATGATGTCTTTACACTAAAAACAGAATTTGCTAATCCAGATTTTGTAAAAGCCTTTGGTTTATTGCAAGAGATGGCAAAAGAAGGATACTTTAATGAAGGGATGAATGGTATGGATGCTGATCCAGGCATGATGGGGTTTTTCCAAGGGTTTGGTGCCATGCATCCCATAGGTAGCTGGCTTGTTTCTGAAGCAAAAACCTCGGCTCCTGAGGATTTCCAGTACGGTGCTTTTAATACTCCCACAATTCCTTGGGGAAAGGGCGAACAGCCAAGTATAATTGGACTATCTACGGGGTACATGATCCACGACAAGAGTCCAAATTTTGATGTGGCAGTATCCTTCCTAAGATTCTTCACCTCTTTAGAAAATCAAAAACTATGGGCTGAAGCAGGACCTTTTAGCACAGTTAAAGGAGTTATGGAGATTGCAGAAGTCGACCCTCACACTCAACTTCTTGCTCGAATATTTCAAAGTGCTCGAGTTACGTTTGGCCCTCCAGATACAGCCTATCCTGTGGAGATCGCAGATACGTTCTATCAAGGAGCAGCATTTGTAGCTGGTGGCGAGAAGAATGCACAAGAAGCTCTAGAATGGGTGGATAAGCAATTAGAGGCACGAAGATAACACCATTAGGGCAATCCAGATGAGCTCTGGGTTGCCCTAAAAGAAGAATATGATGTTTAGACAATCACTATTTGGTGGAAAAGGAGGAAAGTATTTATTCATAATTCCAGCATTTTCCTTTTTTCTCATTTTTCTACTCATTCCAGCAATATCGAGTATCTATTACAGTTTTTTTCAATGGGATGGATTGGGAAAGCCTCTTTGGATAGGAATTGGTAATTATGTACGAGCGTTCAAAGATGAGATATTCCACCTTTCCTTCCTCAACAACACCTTATACGTTGCTGGGACCTTCGTTGTAGAGGTGGGCTTTGGATTATTGGCTGCCCTTGTTTTTAATCGTAAATATCCTTTGTTTGGGTTATTTCGTATAATGTTTTTCACTCCTATGGTTCTAAGTATGGTGGCTGGGGGTTTACTTTGGAACCTTATCTACGATCCTAATTTTGGGGTTTTCAATACTATACTAAAAAGCATAGGATTATCTAATATGACTAAAGCTTGGTTGGGTGACCCTTCCACAGCGTTAGCCGCGGTTACTATAGTTTCTGGGTGGAGATATGCTGGGTTTTATATGATAATTTTTTATGCTGCTCTTCAGCGTATTCCCAAACAACTCTATGAGGCAGCGCGTATCGATGGAGCCTCCCGGTGGGACCAGCTCACGAAGATCACCCTTCCTTTACTAAGAGAGACTGTGGTTCTTTCTTTTTTGTTATGTGTAACCGGTGGATTTGGTGCCTTTGCTCTATTTTATACAATGACTAATGGACAGCCCTACCATCGTACAGAAATTATGACTACGTGGATTATAAAACAGGCTTTTGACAGATCTAATATGGGGTATGGGGCAGCTTTAACTGTGTTTTTAGTTATATTGGTGGTTACCTTTTCCATAATTTATTTAAATAGAACCAAAAGGAAAGTAGTGGAGTACTAAGGACTCGCAAATGGATACTCAGGAAAGCTTATCTTGGAAGATATTTATCTATACCGTTGCTTTGATTATGGTTGTTCTAATGGCTTATCCGCTTATATGGATGATTTATTCTTCATTTAAGACCAACCGCGAAATATTTCTCTTCCCCTTCTCCCTTCCCAATAAAATGCGGTTAGACAATTGGATGCAAGCTTGGAGAATGGGAAATTTGGGTCGCTATTTTATCAACAGCATATTTGTAACATCCATATCTGTCCTTTTAATTGCATTCCTATCCAGTATGGCAGGATATGCTTTCGCTAGACTTAGGTTTAAAGGCCGAGAATTTTTATTCTACACATTTTTATTAGGGTTGATACTCCCAGTGCAGATAGTGGTTATCCCTCTCTTTGCTTTTCTTAATAAAGTAAGGCTTCTAAATACTTATTTTGCCCTGATACTCCCTTATATTACCTGGGGCCTTCCTTTGTCTATTTATATTTTTAGATCCTTTTTTCTCACTCTTCCTGGAGATATTGCAGATGCGGCAAAAATTGATGGATGTTCCTTATTCGGCCTATATTGGAAAATAATGTTACCCCTGATCCGCCCTGCTCTTGTAACTATCGCTATACTGCAAAGTATAAATGTATGGAATGAGTTTCTTCTGGCCTTGTTGTTCATTTATGAAGATGAATTAAAAACACTTCCTGTGGGCCTTTTAGCTTTTTATGGTTACCATAACATTAACTATAAATTGATTTTTAGTGCATTATCCATCACTACCATACCAGTCCTTATAGTTTACTTTATATTCCAAAAACAAATTGTAAGTGGACTAACAACAGGAGCTCTTGATTAGATTTAGCTTAAGCAAGGAGAGAAATTATGCAAAGAGTATAGGAATGAAAGTTCTCATAGAGAACCATGGGGGAGTATCTAACCAGCCGGAGGCAATCCTTAGAATTATTCAGGAGGTGAATTCACCTAATCTCAGGACTTCTCCTGATTTTGGAAACTTTCCTCCCGAAGAAAGGTACGATAGTTTACAAAAACTTGCCCCTTACGCTTTTCTGATTTATGCCAAAGACTTATGAGTTTGATTTCCAAGGAGAGGAAAAAACTATAGATATGAGTCGCTGTCTGGATATTTTACGTAAAGTAGGGTATGAGGGGTATTTATCTATTGAATTTGAAGGTCGTGGGAACCAATTTCAGAGAGTGATGAAAACCAAAGCTTTACTAGAGAGATATCTTTAGATAGAGATAGCAGATGTACAAAAATTAACGGGAGGATGAAGAAGATGCCAAAATTAGCTTTAAGAGGTGGAGAGCCCATGGCAAAGAATGTGAAAATTCCTGAATGGCCAGTCTATAATGAGCAGGATAAAAAAGCCCTTCTAAATGTTTTAGAAAGAAGAAAGTGGTGCCGGTTGTATAAGGGTTCAGTGACAGAAGAATTTGAAGAGGCATTTGCACAATTTCAAGAAGCAAAATACGCTATTGCTGTGGCTAATGGAACAGTAGCTTTAGAACTTGCCTTAAAAACTCTCGGGACAGGACAAGGAGATGAGGTTCTGGTTCCTGCTTGTACCTTTATTGCTACAGTGAGTGCAGTGAGTGAGGTGGGGGCTGTTCCTATCTTTGTGGATGTAGATCCAGAAACTTATCAAATTGATCCCTCCGAGATAGAAAAAAATATAACCAGGCAAACCAAGGGGGTAATAGCGGTGCATTATGGAGGATATCCTGCCGATCTTGATGCAATTCTTCCCTTGGTAAAAAAGTATAATTTATTTTTAATCGAGGACTGTGCACATGCCCATGGAACAGAGTGGAAAGGAGAAAAGGTAGGAGCCAGGGGGAACATGGGATGTTTTTCCTTTCAGGAAAGTAAATCTTTAACAGCCGGGGAAGGAGGGATTGTCCTTACTAACGAAGAAGATTTGGTAGAGAAGGCCGGTCTTATTCACAATATAGGAAGAGTTGTGGGAAGGCCAGGGTACGAGCATTATATTTTATCTTCTAATTATCGATTAAGTGAGTTTCAAGCTGCTCTACTTCTGGCAGGGATACCCCGATTAGAAGACCAGACCAACTATAAAGATAGAACCGGAAAGTTTTTAGCCAAAGAACTGGCAAAAATAGAAGGAATTAAACCCCTAAAGCAGGACTCTCGTATTACTAAAAGGGGGTATTACTATTTTATCTTAAGATACGACAAGACTGAATTTGATGGGATTTCTCGGGACTGTTTTTTAGAGGCTTTAAGAGCGGAAGGGGTTCCGGCAGAAAAAGGGTATGAGATTCCCCTTTATCGTCAGCCAGCCTTTAAAAAAGAAAATATTAAAAAAGCTTATCCTAACAGATTTTCCTCCTTTCCTGATTATGAAAATCTATATCTTCCGACAGTAGAGAGAATCTGTGCTGAGGAGCAGATCACTTTGCCGCATCAAATACTGCTTGCTGAAGAAAAAGATCTTCAAAAAATAATAGAAGCAATAGTGAAGATAAAACAAAACATTGATGAACTCCATGAGAAGCAATAAAATGATGAAATTAGAAGAAGATGTTAGCCGTATATGTCAGCAAGAAGATGCAATCCTAAAAAAACCAGGAGAGGTTAACAAGTGAGTAAACGACTAGGGGTAGGATTTATAGGGTCTGGTTTTATAGCAGAATTCCATGCTAAATCGTGGATGGGGGTAAGGAACGCAGAAATAAAAGGTGTGTGCGATCCTAACTTGAAATCAGCCCAGCGACTGCGAGATTTATGTATCCAACTGGAAGTAGGAGAGCCAAAGGTTTCTGCTAGTGTTGAGGAGATGATTCAAAATCCTGAAATAGACGCTGTATGGATTCTTTCTCCCAATTATACTCGGATTTCTGTAATGAAAAGTATAGTTACTGAATTAGAAAAGGGAAGATCTAAACTGAGAGGGGTAGCCTGTGAAAAACCATTAGCTAGGAATGTGAAAGAAGCAAAAAGGATGGTGGAACTTGTAAAAAGGGCAGGTCTTCTTCATGGGTATTTAGAGAATCAGGTTTTTGCTCCTTCGGTTTTACGGGCAAAGGAAATAATTTGGAGAAGAGGAGCCGAATTATGTGGGCGTCCCTATTTGGTTCGGTGTGCCGAAGAGCATAGCGGTCCGCATAAAGCCTGGTTTTGGTCAGGAGAAAAACAAGGAGGAGGAGTACTTAGCGATATGATGTGCCACAGTATAGAAGCAGCACGTTTCTTGCTTACCGATTCCAGAAAAGATAAAAATTCACTCATACCTTGTACTATAAGTGCTGAAATAGCCTCATTGAAATGGACAAGACCTAGGTATGTGGAGCGAGTAAAAAAATTGACCGGGGGTGAAGTGGATTATACGAAGACTCCTGTTGAGGATTTTGCACGAGCAACCATTGTTTTCAAAGATGAAGAGCAAAATACTATCATTGCTGAAACCACTGTTTCTTGGAGTTTCGTAGGACCCGGATTAAGGTTAAGTTTCGAACTTATAGGTCCCGAATACTTTGCACAAGTAAATACCTTGAATCCTGAACTTTATGTATTTTTCAGTAGAGAAGTGAAGGGAGAAACAGGAGAAGACTTAGTAGAAAAGCAAACTTCTGAACAGGGCCTAATGCCCGTGCTGGCTGATGAGGCTTTTACCTATGGATATGTGTATGAAAATAGGCACATGGTCCAAAGTTTTTTAAGAGGGAAGATACCAAGAGAAAATTGGGAGGATGGATTGTTTGTCACGCAGCTTCTAATGTCGTGCTATATGGCAGCTGAACGTGAAAAGAAAATCAAGTTTCCTCCTCCAGGCTTGGAAGATTATGTACCCGAAGTGGCCAGAGGTGCTTGGAATCCCAAAAATATTTGAGGTAACTAATATAAAATTGGTTCTGGTAGACCTGGGTCGTAAGATTGTCAAAAATTAGTCCTAAATTGAGCTCAAAGCATTATTAGATTCGCATTTGTGACCCAAAGACGAAATACTTTGCTATAATGTCTCTTGAGATCCCCATAAAATCGTGAGAGGAAACGGAATTAATTGGAAAAATTATGAAAGCAAAAAAAGGGGTGCTAAGTGGTCCTGATCTTAGCGGACATCGGAGCTATTACAATAAGGGATGAGAATCTCTTCCCTCACGCTAAATTTTCGTATTCCTTGTTCACCTTCCCCATCAGCTCCTTAAACTCCTCCCAATTCCCGTCAAAGAGGTAAAACCTCAAGCCTTGCTTTGTCCACCCTTTGTAGTTATTACTGTCAACCCATATTCTTAAGTCTAGCTTCTCACCATCTACGATAGAAGTCACAAGCTCCCGGGTATTACTGAGCTTGATACGTCCTATCTCTTTTTGTTCAGTTTGTCTTATTTTTCTCATTGTTCATCTCTCAGCCCTCTTATAAATTAGTCTGTTAGACGCAAAAAGGGGGCAAAAAAGAAGGTTAAAACCTATCAATGATATTTTCTTCATTGAACACAAGTTCTAAATTTATT
>JAUWZM010000020.1 GCA_030615365.1 Candidatus Aerophobota bacterium
GCATTTAATTCAACTTCCTATACTCAGCGAATTAGAGAATTAGAAAAGGAAGAGAGCCCCTTTGAGCTTTTGGAAGCGAGGAAAGTAGTGGAAACAGAAATTGCTGGCCTTGCTGCTGAAAAAGCAACTTTAGAGGATATAAAGGAAATGGGAAAGGCTCTTGATAAGATGAAAAATAACCTTAATGATATTCCTCAGGTTATGGAATTTGATATACAGTTTCATGTTGCGATAGCTAAGGCAGCTCACAATTCCATTCTTTTTCATATGATGGACTACTTAGCCGATGGATTGAAAGAAAGTCTCTGGGTAAATATAAAGGAAAAAAGCTGGACTTTCCCCAATCATTCTCAAAAATACCTCGAGGAGCATACAAAACTTCTTGGGGCTATTAAAAAAGGTGATAAAGAAACTGCCCGCAGAATAATGCATGTTCATTTAGCTGATGTAGAGGAAGATCTGTTGGAAGAATAATTCAGATAGAGAAAAAAATCTATGGTAATGTCAAAAGTTTCATGAAGGAAAATATGAAACCACAGAGTGCACAGAGGGAATGGAAGACGTGAGGAGTAATATGTAATGAGTGATATTGTGAAGGGTAAAAAAACTTCTTTACTTGTTAATGGTGTTCTCTGTGGTTAATTTTTGATACTACTCATTGGCAAGCAATGGAGGAAACTATGGCTATGAGAGGATTTACACGCAAATTTAAACCTTTAGAGATAGTAACCGAGGAGCAGATTGAAGCTATCCATCAGGGGACTTTGGATGTTCTTCAAGAAACAGGAGTGAGATTCGAGAGCAAAAGAGCCTTAAAGCTGTTTGAAAAAAATGACTGCCAGGTGGATTGGAGTAGTAATCGAGTGAAATTTCCACCAGCTTTGGTAGAGGACTGCCTGTGCAGATGTCCCAGCAGCTTCCGCATTAAGGCAAGGGATCCCAAGGATGATTTAGTATTGGGGGGAGATAGAGTCTATTTTTGTCCTTATCCGGGAATGAACACTGTAGATTTAGATACCATGGAGATGCGGATGGCAAAGAAAAAAGAGTATTATGATTATATCACAGTTCTGGATGCATTGGATAATATCAATACGACATGGGCTTATCCTTATTTTGGATTTGAAGGGATTCCTCCTGTTATGGCAATACCAGAAGGTGTAGCCATAAAAATAAGAAATTCAGCTAAGGTTCCAGGTTCGGGTTATTCACAAGGATGTGAGATATTTACTATAAAAATGGCAAAAGTAGTTGGAACAGAAATTTTGAGTGGCTTGACAGGCTCACCTCCTATGACATTTTACGAAGGAGCAGTCGAGGCTCTTCACAGATTCATTGAAGCTGGATTCCCTATTGGTATAAACTCGGCTGGTGTGCAAGGAGCAACTGCACCGGTCACCATTGCTGGGGCAACAATAACTAATAATGTTGAGATAATAGCTGGAATAGTATTGATACAACTAATAAAGCCGGGAGCACGGGTATCAGTAGCCAATGGAACATTTCCCCAGAATATGCAAACCGGAGCTCCTTTCTTTGGTGCTATTGGAAGTTCCTTGCAACAGGTAGTTTCAAATCAAGTCTGGCGAAAATATAAGATACCTGTTGCCAATGTTGCCAGTGGCTGTGTAAGCTCAAAGAGAATGGATTTTCAAACCGGTTATGAAAAAGCAATTGCTGTTCTTCTGTCTGCTTTATCGGGAGCTCATATCTCGGGACTGCATGGTGGTATATATGGCGAGCTTGAGGCTCATCCTGTTCAGGCTATACTGGATAATGATATAGCTGGTATGATAGGGCGTTTCCTAGAAGGAGTTCAGGTGAATGAGGAAACATTGGCTGTTGATTTGATAGAAGAGGTTGGTCCAATTCCTGGGCACTACCTGGGCAAGAAGCATACCAGAGAGTGGTGGAAAAAGGAGAATTTTATCCCCAGGGCAGCCGATATACTCACCTATCCCGAATGGATAAAAAATGATAAGAAAAGTTGTATTGATTATGCCAAAAAGAAAATGGAGGAGATAATAGCAACACATAAAACCAAACCATTAACTGCAAGCCAGGAAGAGGATATAGAAAAAATATTAAAAGAGGCCAGGAAGTACTATAAAGAGAAAGGTTTGCTGTGATGCGCATTATTAAGTTTTAAAATCCACTATATAAGGAGATATGAATAATGAACCAAGATATTTATAAGGTTTGTGAGCAGATTCGCGGGGCGAATTATGTTCCCTCCTATGCAAAAAATCCTGTTGAGATGTGGGGTAATTATCAAAAAAAGATCATTGATGAGGAGTTAGGATATGCTGAGGATTTAGGTTTAAACAGTCTAAGAGTTTTTTTGCATTACCTGGTGTATCAGAAAGATCATCAGGATTTTTTAAATAAACTGGAGGATTTTCTATCCCTTTGCGCTAATCATAACATTAAGCCAATGCTCGTTTTATTTGATGGTTGCTTTGGCTTTTCTGATGAAATTAAAAAGAGCTACTGGAAAGGATGGATAGCTAATCCGGGATATGATTTATTAGGCGAGGAACATTGGGGAGAGTATGAGGGATATACAAAGGATATCGTTGGCTCTCATCTCAATGATGAGCGAATTGCCCTGTATGATATTATGAATGAGCCTTTTAAAGGTTTTATCTATATTTATCCCAAAAACAGCGATCCTTGTTTTGAGGAATTTACCACAGTTGATCCAAAAGATGTATTAATTGGGGGAGAGTATGTCAGGTTTGTTGCTCATTTTGCCAATCTTGTAAAAAGTCTTCAATCTCAAACTCCTCTCACAGTTGGGGTGGCATATCCTTTACATAACAGAGAAATTTATGCCTTTGAGGATGTGTTGTCCTTTCACAGTTATCCTTATAATTCCAGAGGAATGATGGAAGATTTAAAACAGGTCAGGATAGTATCAAAATCTGAGGAAAAACCCATCTTGCTTACCGAGTGGGGTGGAAGTGTTTTTCCTCCTTATCCAATAGGGGTAGAAAAACTTTCACCAAAAGATGCTCAAGCTATCTGTGATGAGGTGCAACTTGCCTATTTTAAAGATGTATTGCCGATCCTTGCAAAAGAAAAGATAGGTTTCTATATCTGGCAGCTTATGATTTCCAAATTTACTCCCAATCATAGTTTGATTCATCCAGGAGGAAAGAAACGTCCTGCTGCTTCTTTTTTAAAGGAATACCTCGCGTTATCTAAATGAAAATAGGAGAAAAAGATGAAATGCAGTAAAGAAAAGCTAAGCAGTAAACTTATTGAGATTGTAGGCCAAGAAAGTATTTCTGATAATGATATAGATAAATACTGTTATTCTGGCGAAGCTTCAGCAATTACGCCTAGAGTAATGGGAAAATTTGGCTCTGGTAGGTTACCAGAATTTATTGTATGGCCAAAAACTACTGAGCAGGTTGTAGAATTAGTAAAATTAGCCAACGAGGAGGAGATACCTATAGTTCCCTGGGGCGGAGGTGTTGGATTCAGAGGAGGTTGTATGCCGGTGAAAGAACACACTGTGATAATTGATACTAAAAAGATGAACAAGATTAAGGATATAAATGAAGATGCGATGATGATCACGGTCCAGGCAGGGGCGTTTGTAGAAGATATGAACCTAAAATTAGCGAAACGGGGATACTGGTTTCCTATGGATCCTCCTTCTTTTTGTGCTTCTACTATAGGTGGTTTCTTGGGAGCAGCAGCTGCTGGTTGGTGGGTGCCCAAATATGGTTACATGGGTGACTTGCTTTTATGCTTAGAAGTAGTTATGCCTGATGGTGAGATTGTGAAAACAAAACCGGTGATGAAGCATTCTGTGGGACCTAATTTAAACTGGTTATTTGTAGGAGCAGGGGGGACCCTGGGGATAGTTACCGAAGTTACCCTTAAGTTTTATCCTATTCCTGAGGAACGTCGAATCCATGTAGTTACCTTTAATGATTTTAATACAGCGTTTAGAACTGCGTATGAGATAACTAAAAGAGGTGCTCATCCTTTTGTAGCTCGAGTAGGTGATTTTGACCACTCCAAAAATTATTTAGGACCAGAACTGGAATATCCTCAGTTAAGAGGATGTACAATAGTGATTGGTTTTGATGGAGATAAGGGTGTAGTAGAAGCAGAAGAAAAATTAGCTCTCAAAGTAATTTCTGAAATGGGAGGAAAAGATTTAGGGCCAAAGATGGGTAAAACTTTTTGGAGAACCAGATTTGATTACTTTCGCCGACGTAAATATCCTCCCAATTTCACCACCGATGTGGTGACTACCTGCACTACTCTTGATAAAGTGGAAGAGCTGTACAATGAGATATTTACCCTTTACAAAAAGCATGGAGTAAATTGCTCTATACATATTCCACATCTTGCCTATAAGGGAGCCTCTATATATTTTATTTATAGATATGAGGTTACGGCGGAGGGAATTAAGTTATGCGAGAAGGTTCGAAAAGAAGCATTTGATATTATAAATAAGTATAATGCTACCATAGAACATCATCACGAAGTTGGTTTTGCGTTGAATGAATATTTAAAAGGAGAGTTAGGTTATGGATTGGAAGTCTTGAGAGCCATTAAAAAGGCGCTGGATCCTAAAAATATTATGAATCCTGGAAAATTAGCCCTGGAGGAAAAATCAAATGGATAATAAGAATATCAATCTTAAAAAACAAGAAGAAGATCTTTTAGCCTGTAATTTATGTATGTATAAATTTTGCATGCATTGGTGTCCGGTTTACGATTTAACAAAATCAGAATCTTCCTTTTCCACCGGTTTAAATCATTATGCATTAGGGATTCTAAGAGGGTTGGTTGATTATACAGATTCAGCAATAGAAAAAATATATCAGTGCACACTCTGTGGAGCTTGTAGAGATGCGAGATGCGTTGCTCCTGGTATGGGAGAACCTGTTGATACGCCAAAAATTGTGGAGGCTATGCGGGAGGATATAGTAGCTCAGGGAAAAGCTCCTCAACAAGTTATCCAGATGGGTAAGGTTGTGAGCACTTCCCGTAATATTTACAATAAACCCCAGGCACAAAAGTTTAGTTGGGTTCCTCAGCATTTGCGTGAGAAAGAAAAAGCAGATTTAGTTTATTATGTTGGTTGTGTGTCCTCTTATCTTCATCCAGAAATCCCTCAAGCAGTGATGAAGATCTTATCCAGTATCGGTATTGATTTTGCTTTTATAAAAGAGGAAGCATGTTGCGGCCTGCCAATGCTGGAGAGTGGCCAAAGAGATATAGCTCAAGAATTAGCCGGGCATAACTTAAGGCTTATCAAAAAGATGGGAGCAAAAAAAGTTTTATTTTCCTGTCCTGGCTGTTATAAGATGTTCAAAAAGGAATATCCAGAAGAATTTGGCGTACAACTTGATTTTCAACCAGTATTTATTACTGATTATCTTGAAGATTTAATCAGGAAAGGTAAATTAAAATTTCGCGGACAGATAAAAGAAAAAATAACCTATCATGATCCCTGTCATTTAGGACGAGATATGAAAATGTATGATTCTCCGCGAAGACTTATTACTCTTATCCCTGGCTTAGAGTTAGTGGAATTGGAAAGAAATAGAGAATTTTCTCGTTGTTGTGGTGCTGGAGGGGGAGTAAAAGCGTTTTTCCCGAAGTTATCCTCAGAATTGGCAGAAAAAAGAATAGAAGATGCCCTTCTTGTCAAAGCGAATAATTTAGTAACTGCTTGTCCTTCTTGCAAGGAGAATTTAGAAGTTGTGGCTAAAGAAGATAATTCTGGACCGATGATTTACGATATTGCAGAGTTAGTTGCAAGAGTTATTTAGAATAACTCTTGCAAGTTATGGAAATAAAAATATCTAAATAGGAGTAGGGTGATGATTAAAAAGCATAAAGTGTTAGTGACTGATACTATGTTATTTCCCCCCGGAGATCCCTTTGAATGCGAAAGAAAAGAACTGTCAAAAATTGGGGCTGAATTAATTTTAGCTCGATGCAGAACAGAAGATGAGGTAATACAAGCGGCTAGGGGAGTAGATGCTGTGCTTAATATTGGCGCTCCAGTATCGAAAAAAGTTATTGATTCCCTGAATAATTGCAAAGTGATTGTTCGCTATGGGGTAGGCGTAGATACTGTAGATATTGAAAGTGCAACGGAAAAGGGTATTCCTGTAGTGAATATCCCTGCTTTTTGCATAGAAGAAGTTTCCACTATGGCCATCACTTTGTTATTAGCCTGTGCCCGGAAAATAGTTCCTTTTAATAATTCTATTAAGAAAGGCATTTGGGATAGAGACATAGCTGGAGAGGTTCATAGCTTAAAAGGGAGAGTTTTGGGTTTAATTGGTTTTGGAAAAATAGCTAAGGCAACTGCTCGTAAAGCGAAAGCTTTTGACCTGAATATCATAACCTACGATCCTTACATAAGCAGGGATGATGCTGAAGAAAAAGGAGCAAAATTAGTGGATCTTGATGAACTGTTAAGAAGCTCTGACTATATCTCAGTTCATGTTCCTCTGACAAAAGAAACTAAACATCTGTTGGGGGAAGATGAATTTAAGATGATGAAAAAATCTACATTTTTTGTCAATACTTCCAGAGGACCAGTAGTGGATGAGAAGGCACTTTATAAAGCCCTAAAAGAAGGTTGGATTGCTGGAGCAGGTCTGGATGTAGTAGAAAAAGAGCCAATTGAGCCAGAGAATTCTTTACTTAAATTGGATAATGTAATTTTTACTCCCCATGTCTCTTCGGGTACGAAAGAAGCTTTTATTAAACTTCGCACCATTGTTGCCCAGGAAGCAGTTCGGGTATTAAGCGGAAAACTACCCGTATCTTTGGTAAATCCTGAAGTTAAAGATAAGGATAACTTTAACCTAAATAATTTGAAAGGAGCTTAATCAGGATGAAAAAAACTATAGCGTTAATCCATACTACTAAAATTGTGATTGAACCCATTCAGAAACTATTTGCACAGATTATCCCCGAGGTAAAAACTTTTCATTTGTTAGACGAAGGAATTCTGGAAATACTCTTTAAAAAGAGATATATAAATTCACAGGTTAATAGAAGAGTATGCAATCTTGTTTTTTCCGCTGAAGAGGCAGGTGCAGATTTAATTATGTTGACCTGTTCTTCTATATCTCCCTGTGCTGATATAGCCGGTAAAATGGTAAATGTGCCACTCTTAAAAATTGATGAGGTTATGGTTAATGCTGCTGTGGATAAAGGAGGTACGGTGGGAGTAGTAGCTTCGAGCAAGACAACTCTACAACCAACAAGGATCTTCATTGAAAAGGTAGCCAGGGAAAAGGAGAAAAAAGTTAGTATTAAGACATATCTATGTGAGGAGGCTTTAAAAGCGATACTCGCTGGGAAAAGTGATAAGCACGATGAGATAATTCTTAAAAAGATCAATGAGATTTCCCAAAAAGTAGATGTCATTGTGTTAGCTCAAGCTTCATTGGCCAGATTAGTTCAAAAAATCGATAAAAAAATAGTAAAAATTCCCGTGCTATCCAGTCCCAGAATGGCGGTGGAAAATATTAAAAAAATTTTAGAGACGCAGTAAATTTTAAAAAACTATTATCAAAAAAACAGAGAGAAGTGATCGAATTAGGAGCGTTAAATGAAGGTAAAAGTCAAATTTCTTACCGGTATCAGAGATTTGACCGGAATGAAGGAAACCGAATTCTCTTTTCATAAAAATGCGATAGTAAGGGATATTCTAAGAAAAACAGTTGAAGATTTTCCTGGGGTTGAAAAAACACTGCCATATATTTATGTAGTAGTCAATGGGGAGTGCGCAGAATTGGAAATGCAATTAAAAGAAAATGATAGAATAACCCTATTGACCCCTTTAATAGGAGGATAAATGTTGAACGAGAAGGAGCTAATACGATACGATCGTCAAATAATGATATTTGGAGGCAATGCACAGGAAAAGCTAAAAAAAGCGAGGATAGCCATAGTAGGGATAGGAGGACTGGGATCGGCTGTTAGTATATATCTCACAGCTGCTGGAGTTGGATATTTAGTGTTAATCGATGAACAAAAGGTAGAATTGAGTAATTTAAACAGGCAGGTTCTTTATAGGGAAAGAGATATAGACGAAAAAACAAAACCTGTTTTGGCTAAAGAAAGACTTAATCAACTGAATTCGCAGGTAAAAATAAAGGCATATTCTAAAAGAATTTCCAGAGAAAATATAGAGGATTTACTAAGTGATGTAGATGTAGTGATAGATGCGCTTGATAATTTTGAAACAAGATATGTAGTGAACGAATTTTGTATTAAAAATAGAATGCCGTTTATACATGCTGCCATTGGAGGATTTCAGGGACAAATTACCACTATAATACCGGGTGAGACTCCTTGCCTGAGGTGTCTATTTCCAAATCCACCTTTATTTCAGGATCCATCCAGAAAAATTAAATTTCCTGTCATTGGCGTAACTGCTGGGTTTTTTGGAGTTTTAGAAGCAAACGAAGTCTTGAAATTAATCACTGGATGGGGAAATAACTTGATAGGCAAGCTTCTTATCTACGATTTGTCCTGCAATGAAGAAGAATATATAGAAGTGAAACCAGATCCCTCCTGTCCTGTATGCAGTGATTTGTATAAATAAAGGCAATACTAAAAATTTTATAAAAAGATATGAGATCGCAGAATATACCATAGAGGAACATTAAGAGCTCATTAAAGTTCTTCCACCTGGGTAGGGGAGGCTTTAGCCTCCCGATTGCTTTTTAACTCTTGCTTTACAGAGGGCGATTAGACTCGCCCCTACCCACCAAATGGGTTGTTTAGAATTTTGGTAAGCCAAATCGGGTTAAAACGACAATAAAGAGGAGTTTTTGAACTACCTCATATTAATTCTCTGTAGTTAAATGTGGTACCGCTGAACTAAACATATTATATAGGAGGATAAAGATGAAATTGAGTTATATGGTTGTCACACCGGAGGTAGAGTACTCTAATGTAGAAGCCTATAGGGGAGATTTAGAAAAAGTTTTGGCAAAAATGGTTGAGTGGGGATACCAGGGTGTAGAGTTGATGTCAAAAGATCCAAAAAAATTTAACCAGGATAAAGTAGAGCAATTAATTGCTAAATATGACTTAGAAGTGCCTGTAGTGTGTACTGGTGAAGTATTTGGGGAAGATAGGCTTTCATTTATGGATGTTGATGAAACGGTTAGAAAATTAGCTATAGAAAGGACAAAAGAAATTATTGAATTTGCCGCTCGTTTCAAGGCTCAAGTTAATGTAGGACGTCTTAGAGGGTATTTTGCCAAAGGGGTAGAAAGGAAGAAATTATTAAATTATGCTCGATTTGGATTTGAGGAGTGTATCGCTTATGCGGAAAAATATAATGTTCGCATAATTTTAGAACCAATAACCAGACTTATAATTAATTTTATCAATACTACTCAAGAAGGAATCCAGTTTGTGCGAGAGATTAACCGAAAAAATTTTGGATTAATGCTCGATCTTTTTCATATGAGTCTGGAAGATAGGTCTATCTGTGGAAGCATCGTTCAAGCACGAGAATATTTAAGTCACGTTCATATTTGTGATAGTAACCGACAGGCACCAGGATGGGGTGGATTTAATTTTTCAGAAATTCTTCAGACCTTGAAAGCAATAGGTTACAACGGTTTTCTCTCTGCTGAATTTTCCCAGATACCGGATCAGGAAAGTGCGGCAGAGCATACTGCTCAATACTTAAAGCTACTTATTTAATAAAAATAGGGGTCAGGTCTCAACATTTGACATTTCTTCCTTGCATTGTGTTGATAAAAATAGAACCGTCCCTTTTTTTAAATCTATAGAGGGGGAGTATAATGGACAGCCATGTCCTTGAGAATTTTAAAAAATCTCTTAACCATCAAGAGCCTGATGAGGTCCCTGTTGTCATTTGGGCTTCAGCACCACCTTTACCGAATATCATGGGTGTTAACTCTCAACAATTTTATCACAATGTACAATTAAAATTACATACTCAACTGGCATTTCAAAAAGAGTTTCCTGAGATAATTATGTTTCCAGGACTATTTCCAGACTTTGGAGTTGCAGGGGAAGCTTCGGCATTTGGTTGTGATATTTTGTGGCAGGAAAACAATGCTCCTTTTGCCAATAGAATTTTTACCTCTATTGAGCAAATAAAACATCTCAAAATTCCCAATCCCCATAAAGATGGATTACTACCTAAGGTTCTTGATGAGTGCAGATATATGTGGAAACATATTGATAAGAGTTACATTGAAGACTATGGTTACCTGGATGGTGTAGCTTTTTCTATGGGTCCATGCGAGATAGCTGGTTTGCTGGTAGGGTATGATGTGTATTTTATGAGTATGGCGTTAAATAAGAGACTGCTACATAACTTAATGAACATTACTACAGAATTTGCTATAATATGGCTGAAAGCACAGGAAAAAGTAAATGGTACTCTTAAGCGATTGCTAATAGCAGAGCATTTACCTTCTCAGGTATCATTAGAGCATTCTACGGAGTTTTGTTTTCCTTATATTAAACAGGTTTATGATGCATTTCCTGATGCCTGTAAAATTTACCATAATGAGGGGAATTGCCTTCGGTTTTTACCTAAAATAGTTGATTTCGGTGCTGATATTTTTCACTTTGGGGATGATGTAGAAAAGGTAAAAAGGGAGATAGGCAGCAAAATTACTTTGATGGGGAATTTATCACCAACAGGGACTTTTTTAAAGGGAACACCTGAGCAGGTACAAGCTGAATCCCTCTCTCTTCTAAAGAAAGCTCATGGGGGAGGTGGTTTTTTGCTATCAACTGCTGGTGGATTAGCTCCTCATACTCCGAAGGAAAATATTAAAGCTATGATTAAAAGCGTTAAAGATTTTAGTAATGAAAAAAAGAATGAAAATATCTATTTAGAATTTAATTGAGAGGGGTATTAAAATAACATGGAGGAAAATATGAAACCACAGAGTGCACAGAGGGAAAGTAAGACGTGAGAAGTAATATGTAATGAGTGATATGTAGTAATATGTGAAGGACAATAAGTGACGGGTGATGTGTAAATGGGTAAAAACTTCATCACTCATTACATATCACATATTACAGTTATTTGCGTCCTCTGCGGTTAAGTTTTGGCATTACTAAATATTTCATAAGAGGAAAAAATGGAGAATAATTTAAAAGTGAAAGATACCATAAAAAGATTAGCTCACCAGGTGCGAGGACTCATTGATAGTCCTCGTAATCAGGAAAAAAGAGCTTTGTGGCAACCTCAGTCTGAGTTTATGGCGGATGATTTTCGAGCTATTCCTCGTCCTTTAAAAGAGATAGGAAAAATTCCCTTAATAGTGGATGTAAGCTGGGGTATTCTTTCAAGAATATTTGATTTTAGCCAAAAGGAATATTTCCATAATCCAGAGTTGTATTTAGAAACCTGGTTAAAAGGTAAACTATTTCATTTTAATACAGTGAAGGATGATATAGCGATTGAACCAAAGGTTTTTCTCTATTTTAGCATTCCCTTTGAATTGAGTTTTTTTGGAGCGAGAGGTATTTATACGGATGATGCTCCTCCCTGGCCTCAAAAAGAGCCTGTTATAAAGGGAGAAAAAGATTTAGCGAAATTAGAATATCCTGATTTTTTCAAGAGTGGACAAATGCCTTTGGCTCATAAATTTTACACTGAAATGTCTACATCATTAAAAAATGAAGGTATTTTGGTAAATTTTGTTGATTGGTATCGAGGACCCTGGGGTAATTTTTGTGGTTTAAGAGGATTTAATGAGGCCCATATGGATGTATATGATAATCCTGAATTTGTCCATAGGACAATGAGGTTCCTCACCGATTCTCGTAAAAGGTGGCTATTAGAGAGAGCAAAATTTTTGGGCGAAAAGACACTGCCTAAAACTCTTCTTTACGATGATGAAGTGAGTTTTCTTTCTCCAGCCCAGTACAAAGAATTTGTTTTTCCGTATGAAAAGGAATTATGCGAATACCAAAATGGTGTTGTTTATTGGCATAGCTGTGGCGACATAACCCATCTTTTACCCTTCATTAGAGAGATTCCTAAAATCAGCATTCTCAATGTAAGCAGCTGGACTAATGCTAAAGAGGCAATTAAAGTTTTTGGCAGTGATACTCCCCTGGAAATATGCTTTCATCCTATTGAAGATATGTTGGGGGCTACGCCTGAAAAAATGGAAATAAAAATAAGAGAAAAACTAAAAATATGCAAAGAGTTAGAACCGCTCGCCTGGAATTTTAGAGTAGAAGCAGTGCAGGGAGAAAAAACTCCTCAGGAGGATATTGAACATATCCAAACCTGGATGAAAATTGCACGAAAATTAACTGAAGATATGGTAAAGAGTTAGATAAAATTAAATTTAGCGATACTAAAAACGTTACTATTCAGCCACAAAGACACGAAGACACCAAGATTAATACGTAGAAGAGTTAATGCATTGATGAAATCAACGAAAAGAATGAGATGAACGAGACCAACGAAATAGACCAGGCAGATCAGACAGACCAAATAGACGAGACAGACGAGTGTATATCACTACTTTGTGCCTTGGTGACTTAGTGGCCTGAACTGTTACCTAAAAACTATAAAAGGAGGCTAAAATGTTAGGCGGGTATATGGGAAAGTTTTTACGGATTAACTTAACGAAGAAGGAGATAACACTTAAGAAATTTGATGAAAAAATCCTGAGAAAGTATATTGGAGGAAGCGGTCTGGGAGCAAAGATTCTCTATGATGAGACAGATGAGAATACTGAGCCCTTAGGGCCTGAAAATGTGCTTATGTTTATGACTGGCCCTTTAACGAATACTCCAGCTCTCAACTCCGGTCGGCATGTTATTATTGCCAGGTCCCCCCTTTCCAATATTTTTGGAGAGGCAAGTGTAGGAGGTAGTTGGGGAGCAACACTGAAAAAGTCTGGCTACGATGGAATAATAGTTACCGGTAAATCTCCTAAACCAGTTTATATCTGGATAAATGAAGGGGAAGTTGAAATTAGAGATGCCATGCATCTCTGGGGAAAGGATACCTATGAGCTTGATACATTAATAAAAGAGGAAACTGACGAAGCTGCTGTCATAGCTTCTATCGGTCAGGCTGGAGAAAAATTAGTGAGAATTGCCTGTATAATGACCGATGGCAAAGCAGGTAGAGCAGCTGCTCGCTGTGGTTTAGGCTCTGTTATGGGCTCTAAGAATTTAAAGGCAATTGCTGTGAAAGGTTCTCAAAATCCTCAATATGCCGATGAGAATAAATTAAAAGACGCAACCAGGGGAGTTGCCGGCAGATTAAAAGATGCTGAAATTCTGGCGCCAATTCGTAAATCCGGTACAGCTGGATTATTGCTTCCTCTGCATGATATTGGTGAGACACCTGTAAAGAACTGGCAGTTAGGAGGTTGGCCAGAAGGAGCAAGGAAACTCTGCGGAGAAGAGATAACCAGAACCATAAAAACAGGAGGATTTGCATGTGCCCGTTGCGTAATAAGATGCGGGCAAAAAATTAAAGTTTCCGAGGGTCCTTTTGCTCCGACAGAAGGGGCAGGTCCAGAGTATGAGAGCATAGGAACATTGGGATTAAATTGCCTGATAGATAATTTAGAGGCATTGGTTAAGGCAAACGAGCTGTGCAATAGATACGGGCTGGATACCATAGAAACAGGCAATGCTATTGCTTTTGGTATGGAAGCATATGAAAGAGGACTCATCACTAAAGAAGATACAGGTATAGAGCTTACCTGGGGCAATCCTTATGCCCTAATAGAGATGGTTAATCAAATTGGCACCAGAACTGGTATAGGAGGGGTGTTGGGTCAAGGATTAAAGAGAGCAGCAGAGCACATTGGAGGAGAAGCTTCAGAATTCGCCGTTCATGCTAAAGGATTATCTTTTCCTGCTCATGATCCCCGAGCACGATTTAGTACTGCGGTGGAGTATGCTGTCTCAGCTATTGGGGCTTCCCATTGTCAGGCAGCATCTCATGATTGGGAAGAGCCTGGTACAGGGAGAATATATCCTCCTGAAGTCGGATACATCAAACCACTGCCTCGATTCGATGTAGAAGGTAAGGGAATACTGAACTCCCGTCTATTTCCATTATTTGCTATGTATAATTCTCTTACTTTATGTTTTTTTCCTGTATTTCTTGGTGCAAACGTTACTCATATGGCTAATTGGTTAAAATATACTACCGGGTGGGACATGAGTGTGGATGAGTTTTTACAGACCGGCAAGCGTATATTTACCTTAAAAAGACTGTACAATGTTCGCTGTGGAATCAGCAGAAAAGATGATATTCTGCCTCCCCGTATTTTAACTTTAGCGGCCAAAGATGGTGGAAGAAAGGGTAAACTTCCTCCTTTGAATATTATGCTCAGCGAGTTCTATGAACATCAAGGATGGGATGAATTTGGCATTCCCCTACCCGAGATAATTACTGCCTTGGGTTTGGAGGAAGAGGCAAAAAAAATAAAATATTACAGAAAATAGCATGTTGAGACCTGACCCCATATTATTGACTAAAAAAGGAATAAATAGTTTTAAAAAATATATAATAGGGAGGAAAAAGCATGGATAGATCTTTTGAAGGAGTGGTGAGAATAGGGATAGTGTATCATATGATTTTTCCGGAAATAGCTGATGGAAAAGGGCCAATCATAGAAACAGCCAGTAAGATAATAAATAATCCTTTTTTTACCTCTATGGAGGTAACCTGGGTAAAAGACGCTTCAGTAAAAAAAGAATTAATTCAACTACTACGCTCAACTCATATGGAAGTTATCTATGGAGCAGCAGCACCCCTTCTTATGGAGGGATATTCTTTGATTGATGAAGATGAAGAGAAAAGAAAAGATGCAATTGAAAAAGCAAAGTATTATATTGATGATGCTTATCTATACAATGCCAAGGTACTTGAAGTGGTGAGTGATTCGGATCCTGGAGAGGAAAAAAGAGAAGAGGCAAAAGAAAGATTAGTAGATTCTTTAAAAAAATTATGTCAATATGCGAAAGAAAAAGCCAAAAATAAACCTCTCGTTATTTCTGTAGAGACTTTTGATAGAACTATAGATAAAAAATTTCTTATCGGTCCTGTCGATGAAGCGGTTGAAATAGTTAAAAAAGTGAGGAAAGAGTATGATAACTTGGGTTTAACTATAGATCTTAGCCATTTGCCATTGATAGGGGAATCGAATCGAAAAACTCTTTATACAGCGAAGGATTATATTGCCCACATTCATATGGGTAATTGTGTAGTAAAGAATCTTTCTACCCCTCTTTATGGAGATAAACATCCTCGCTTTGGAGTTGAAGATGGAGAAACTGATATAGAAGAGTTAGCTCAATTTTTGTCCGTTCTTGCTGAAATTGGGTATTTTCAGAGGAGTTTCTCTACAGAATTACCGGTGGTAAGTTTTGAAGTGAAGCCTGCTGAAGGGGAAAATTCAGAAACGATTATCGCTGACTGTGAAATGGTATTTAGAGAAGCCTGGGCAAAAGCAGCAGGAAAGTGTTAACTCATCTATTTTTTAACTTGCGAATAACTATAATAATGCGAAGGAGGAAATAGAATGGCGATAAAGAAAGTGAGTCTCAAGGAAGTCTCTCCTCGAAAAATGCCAGGGAGATGTATATTTGATCTCATTACTAAGGATACGATAGGTGCGAAAAAACTAACTTTAGAAATTACGAAGGTAGATCCTGGTCAAACAGTACGTCCCTGTCATTCTCATAAGGCAGAAGAGGCAGCATACATAATTTCTGGAAAAGGAAAGTTTTGGGTAGATGGTTCATTAGCTGATTTATCAGAAGGGGATGCCATATTATGGCCTGCTGGCACGAAACACTGTTTAAAAAATACCGGGGAAAAAGAACTGATTCTACTGTGTGCCTTTTCCAACCCAGAATATCAGAAAGATTATGAAAACTATGAAAACATTGATCCTTTTGCTAATTCGTAACCAGTATTTCTTATAACAGTTTAGCCACTAAGTCACCGAGGCACAAAGTAGTGATATAAAATTAAACCCTTAATGATATTAAAAGAATTACTACATAAATCTTGGTGTCTTCGTGTCTTTGTGGCTGGATAGTAACTATTTTTTTAAAAGGAGGTCGATCTAATGTTACATTCTCCAGAATTGGTGAAAGAACTGGAAGAGAAAACTCAAAAGTTCAGGGTAGAGATTATTAAAATGATTTACAGTGTTCAGTCTGGACATCCTGGAGGATCTTTGTCTGCCGTAGATATCCTTACCTGTTTATATTTTCACCAGATGAAGATACAGCCTAAAGACCCTTCCTGGGAAAATAGGGATAGATTTATTTTGTCTAAAGGCCATGCTGCCCCGGCTCTATATGTAATTTTGGCTGAATTGGGATACTTTCCCAGGGAGAAGCTCTCTACTCTAAGACAGATAGGTTCTATTCTTCAAGGTCATCCTGATATGAGGAAAACTCCTGGTGTAGAAATTTCTACAGGTTCCTTGGGTAATGGTTTATCAATAGGGATAGGAATGGCTCTCAGCGCTAAGTTATCTAAGAAAGATTTCTATACCTATGTGTTAATAGGAGATGGAGAGTGTGATGAAGGTGAGATTTGGGAAGCAGCAATGGCAGCGGCTAAGTATAAACTAAGTAATTTAATTACTATTTGTGATTTTAATCGAGTGCAGTTAGATGGTTCAACAGATGAGATAATGCCCCTGGATTCTTTGCCTGAAAAGTGGCGGTCTTTTAACTGGAATGTGATCCAGATAGATGGACATAAGATTAATGAAATTCTGGAAGCGTTAGATGAGGCACATAAGATAAAAGATAAGCCTACTATAATTATAGCTCATACAGTTAAAGGCAAGGGTGTTTCGTTTATGGAAAATAAATTTCAGTGGCATGGTCAGTCTCCTAATAAAGAAGAATACGAAATTGCTATGCAAGAGTTAGGGGGTGCAAAGAGATGAATAGGAAGATTGCTATAAGAGATGCTTTTGGTGAAGCTCTGGTTGATTTGGGTCATAAAAATAATAGAGTAGTAGTGTTAGATGCTGATGTATCACATTCTACTAAAACTATTCAATTTGGAGAGAAATTTCCGGATAGATTTTTTAACATTGGAGTGGCTGAGGCAAATATGATGAACATTGCTGCTGGTTTTGCAACCAGTGGTTTTATTCCTTTTGTCAGCACTTTTAGTTTTTTAGCTTGCTTGAGAGCAGGAGAGCAAATTCGAACTTCAATTGCGTATCCTAAGTTAAATGTGAAGATAGCAGCCGGATACGGAGGTCTCTCTGATTCTTACGATGGGACTACTCATCAATCAGTTTGTGATATAGCTATTGCTCGCAGCATTCCAAATATGACAGTGATAATACTGGCCGATGCTCAAGAGACAAAAATAGCAGTTCCGATAATTGCTGAATACGAAGGGCCAGTATTTTTCCGCCTTAGCAGAGCAGAGGTTCCTGTACTATTTAATGAGGACCATAGGTTTGAAATTGGAAAGGGAAACCTTTTAACAGAAGGCAGGGATGTTACGTTGGTTGCGACGGGTATTATGGTAGCAAGAGTTCTTGAGGCATCACATCGACTAGAAGAGGAAGGAATAAGCGTCAGGGTCATTGAGATACATACCATCAAACCCCTTGATGAAAAAATACTTATTAACGCAGCGAAAGAAACAGGGACTATCGTAACTGTAGAGGAACACAGTATTTTAGGTGGACTGGGAAGTGCGGTAGCTGAATTGTTAGTCAAACACCAACCTGTCCCTATAGAAATGGTTGGTATATTAGATGTCTTTGCCGAGTCTGGAAGTTACGAGGAGCTTTTAGATAAATATGGGATGGGAATTTCTAATATTATTAGAGCTGCAAAGAGAGTCTTGAAGAGGGAAAAATATTAATACTGAGGAGAGAAATTATGAATTACAAAAACAAAGCGAAGGATATGCTTAATGATTGGAAAAAGGGAAATTATGCTTTTGGGATAGGCGTTCTGGATAAAACAGGAGATTTTGCGAAAAGAGTTGGTAAATCTACAATGTTAATAGTTACTGGATGGGGATGCGAGAAATGGACTGAACCACTTGTGGCAGATATTCAATCTTTTTTAAAAGACAAGAACGTTGATATTTTAGATATTATAAGAGGAGCAAGAGCAAATGCTCCTCGTGAGGATGTGTACAGGATTGCCAATCAGATAGGGAAAAGAGCCCCCGATAGTATAATAGCCATAGGGGGAGGTAGCACAATTGATGCGGTAAAGGCTGCCAGTGCACTATCTACCCTGGAATCTGATGATGTAGAGTCTTATTTTGGCTCAGGATTGGTAATGAAAAATTTAAAGGCTGAAGGTAAAAAACTTCCCCCTATTATCGCAGTTCAAACTGCAGCAAGTTCAGGAGCTCATCTTACCAAATATTCCAATATTACCGACCCTTTAACAGGACAGAAGAAGCTCATTATAGATGAGGCAGTTGTTCCTCCTTTCGCAGTTTTTGATTACAGAACAACTATGGGAGCTCCTTATGCAATTAGAACAGATGGTGCCCTGGATGGTATAGCTCATTGTTTGGAAGTAGTATGTGGAGCTACAGGAAAACCTTTTTTTGATAAGACGATGGATATTGCAGAAGTAGGAATTAGTTTAATTGTGGAAAATCTGCCCAGGGCTATAGATAATCCGAAAGATGAGGATGCAATTGAGAATTTAGGCTTGGGGACGGATTTAGGTGGATACGCGATAATGGTTGGAGGGACAAACTATGGTCATCTTTTTAGTTTCTCTCTCATCAGCAAGTTAACTCATGGTAGAGCCTGTGCAATAGCAAATCCATATATTTTAGTATTCTTTGCCCCCGCTATCGAGAAACAGTTAAAGCTCATTGGTAGGATATTGAAAAGGTCAGGCTATATAAAAGAGGATACAGAAAAATACAGTGGTAGAGATTTAAGTATTGTAGTTGCCAGGGGCATGATAAAGCTTTCAGAAAAAATAAAATTTCCCGCTACTTTTGGCGAAGTTGGTGTGGATGGGGAGGATAAGAAAAGAATCTTAACTGCTGCTAAGAATCCTCAACTGTGGAGTAAATTAGAACAGGCTCCTGTTTCTTTAATTGTCAGGGATTCAAATGGTAATGCAGATAGACTCAGAACAGAGGATAATATTGATAGATATATGGGTGCGTTACTAGATGCGATTATAAGTGGTGATTTTGGTAAGATAAAGAATATGTCCTAAAATTGTATGAGAGGAGAATTTTATGGTAGATGGTTATATGGGCAAAGTTTTAAGAATTGATGTAACCAGAGGAAAGATAGAAACCAACAGCTTTGAAGAAGCAACCCTGAGAAAGTACATTGGAGGAAGTGGACTGGGAGCAAAAATTTTAAATGAAGAATCAGATAAAAATACGGATCCTCTTGGGCCAGACAATCCTCTTATTTTCATGACCGGCCCCTTAACTGGGACAAAGGCTCTTTCCTCTGGTAGATGTTCGATTATAGCAAGATCCCCTCTTACCAGCATCTGGGGAGAGTCCAATGTCGGTGGAACCTGGGGAACAAAATTAAAACAGGCCGGCTATGATGGAGTGATAATTACAGGCAAGTCCGAGGAATCTATCTATATCTATATAGACCAGGAAAAGGTAGCTATCAGGAAGGCAAGTCATATTTGGGGGAAGGATACGTATGAAACCGATGAATCAATAAGAAAGGAAACAGATGAAAAGGCAGCGGTAGCTTGCATAGGTCAGGCAGGAGAGAGATTAATTCGGATTGCAAACATAATGATTGATGGTAAACATGGCCGAGCAGCAGGTCGCTGTGGTTTAGGGACGGTTATGGGCTCTAAAAAGATTAAAGCAATTGTGGTGAGTGGATCAAAACATCCTTCTGTTGCCCATAAGCTTGAATTAACGCAATCGATAAAAAAGACTATCTCAAGTATTAAAGATTTATTACCGATAGTTAAAAAATACGGAACACCTATGGTATTACTACCGGGAGAAGAGAGAGGAGATATTCCGGTAAAAAATTGGCAATTGGGTAGTTGGAAAGAAAAGATAAATAATATTTCTGCGCAAACTATCCTGGAGACTATTCTTACTGGAAGTTATCACTGTGCACATTGTGTGATTAGTTGTGGAAGAAAAGTGAAAGTAACTCGGGGTTCTTTTGCTCCAGTAGATGGGGCTGGACCAGAATATCAGGCGTTAACAATGTTAGGTTCAAATTGTTTGGTGGATAATATTGAAGCTATTACGAAAGCTAACGAGCTGTGTAATCGATACGGAATTGATATCATAGAGACAGGTAGCGCTATTGCTTTTGCCATGGAAGCATATGATAGAGGTATTATCGATAGGAAGAATACCGGGGGTATATCTTTAAAATGGGGAGATCCCGACAGTTTAATAAAGGTTATCCATCAAATTGGGAAAAAAGAATATATAGGAGAATTGTTGGGTAAAGGTGTTAAAATAGCATCACAGATACTCGGAGGAGAAGCTTTGGAGTTTGGCATTCATACAAAAGGCTTGGCTTTACCTGCCCATGATCCAAGAGCAGAGTATAGCTCTGCAGTAGCCTACGCTACTTCCAATAGAGGTGCCTGTCATTTACAGGCTTATGCTCATGATTTTGAGCTTGAAGGACAGGGAATCCCGGAATTAGGTTTTTCTAATGAAGATTTGAATCGTTTTAAAGTACGTGGTAAGGGAATGTTTATCGCAAAAATGCAAAATTTAATGTGCATGTTTGATTCGCTTTCATTATGTAAGTTTATTATTCGTGTTGGTGTGAATATATCGCAAATAGTTGATTGGTTGAACTATGTTACCGGTTGGAATATGGATTTTGAGGAATTCATGCGTACCGGAGAAAGACTCTATAATTTAAAGAGACTTTACAATATTCGATGCGGAATGAGCAGGAAAGATGATACCATACCTCATAGAATTTTAACTCTTCCTGCAAAAGAAGGGGGAAGAAAAGGGAAGCTGCCTCCCTTAGGTAAAATGTTGAGTGAGTATTATGAATATAGGGGATGGAGCGAATTTGGAATACCCTTGCCTGATACATTAGATATATTAGATCTGGATGAGGCATAAGTGGAAGCCTTTTATTATTGCTGATTGACCTTAACAAATTTGAATTAAAAGGTAACAGGTAAGTTTCTCTAAAAAATGTGAGGCTCCTCGCTTGTTATTGCTGTAGTTTGCCGATTTATCGGCGAATTTAATTCGCTCAATGAATTGGGCAGCTACAATTGCCAGAGAAAACAAGAATTTTAGAAAAGCTAAACTATTATATTAAAAGAGCACAACAGATTATTTTTTTGTAAAACTTGGGTAACAAATTTATAAAGATGAGGAGGTGTATATAATGAGAAAAGAAAATGAAAAGGTTTGGCTGGAGAACAGTTACTTGAAAATAGGTTTGTCTGCCTCTAATGGAGCTATAGTTTCTGTGTATAATAAAAAAAGAAACTTAGAACTGATCTGTGCGAATGAAGTCAAGATAGAGGAGGCTCCCTGGCGTCTTAAAATTTGCCGGGAAAACTTTGAGAAGACAGAGAACACAAGAGACTTTGTTTCCTTTCAATGCCAGATGGATACTTCCTGGGAAAAGGGGAAATCTGTGGATTTGCGCTGGGAGATAGAAAAAGGTATTGTTCTGCAAGGACGGATAGAGCTACCCATACACGAGGAAAACGCCTATTTTTATGCTCAGCTTGAGAATAAAACCGAGGCAGTCATAATTGAATTAGAGTATCCCATGCTGTGTGGGATAGGGGAGTTGAGTAGTAATGCTAAAGAGAATTTCCTTGCTCATCCAGTAGCCAGCGGGTACTTATTCCAGGACCCCTTTCATCTTTTTCAGAGAAGCGGGAATGTAAAAAATAGAACGTTATATCCAAAAGAAGGTCTATGTGAAGTTTCTTATCTTGAAGCTGGTGGTAGGGGAACCCCTATGCAGTTTATGGTGTATTATGCTCAAGGAAAGGGAGGATTTTATTTAGCCTGTTACGATCCTTTCGACACAGCCAAATATGTAGATTTTTACAAATGTGAAGATAATCGTAGCTTAACTGCTTCCTTTACTCATAGAAATTGGGATATACATCAGGGCAATGAGCTAATTTTAGAGTATCCTGCAGTTATAGGGGCCTTAAGGGAAGGTAATTGGTATGAGGGGGCAGAACGGTACCGTGAGTGGTCTACTACTCCTGCAGAGAAAGGACACCCTCAGTGGTGTAAGAAGGGAAGAGTTGAGGATAGAATAAAAGAGGGGAAAGCTTCAAAATGGCTACTGGAAGAGGTGGGATTTTGTACATTTGGAATTTCCAGTTCCTGGGATGTGAGTAAGTGGCTGGATGCCTTTCACCAGGTTACAGAAAGACCTGTTTTTCATGTTCTGGGATTTGATTGGCCAGATTGGGCTAATCCTTCTCTTCAAATAATGGAGAAATTAGAGCATCTTTGTACATCATTAGGGTTGGGAAGTTTTTACCAGTTACCAATTGGCAGTTTGATTGCACCTTTAGCTAGTATTTCCCGAGATGACACTGAGGAAGTGGCAATTGAAAAATTCGCCCGAGGATTAGGAATAACAATAAAAGAGGATTCCTATGAGCAGATTAAAGGACTCTATGAGGAATTAACCAGGGTTGGTCCCTGGTTAAGAGCCGATATACAGAAGCCTTCCTGGTTCCCTGCCAAATTTCATCCCCATAATTTAAATATCATAGAAAAGAGGGGTGATTATTTTGCTCCTTTTGAATTTGATTTCTTTGATTATGGACATAATCTGGAAAAATTTGGATTGTTAAGCAAAGAAGGTCATCATAAATTATTAACTGAGGGTAAGTTTTTAGGTGAGATTCTTTCTCCTTCTGATAATATGAGGGCTTTTTTACATTGTTGGATGGATCCGGGAACTGATTATTGGCAGAGTTTTCACGCTGAACGAGATGCAAAAGTAGTGAAAGAAAATGGTGCTTCAGCTCTTTACTACGATATTTCATCCTGTGTGGGAATGATGGGTTCGGATCGATTGGACCACAACCATCCTGCAGGATGGGGCCGATGGATGGTGGACAATTATAAAGAGGTATTTTTAAAAACCAAACAAGCTGTCATTGAAGCTAACAAAGGTATCTATGTTCCTTTGGGTACAGAAGTAATGTCCGAAAACTTTATCGAAGTTTTGGATTTTGGACAATGGCGATCCGGCGGTCTTGTGCAGGGTGACATTGAAGCCAATCCATTCATTTCTCTATTAAAAAGCAATCAGGTTACAAAAATTCCCTTATTTACCTATGTGTACCATGAATACGGACCAATAAAGCTTGATGGATGGGCAAAGCTTTCTTTAGAATTTGGAGATATATTTTACTTAATTGCATCTCAGGTTACCCTGGAGGGGAACTTATTGGAGTTAAATTATGAATATTCACCCCTGGAGCTTTTTTCAGGAATGAAAGGATCTACGTATCAACTGGTGTACCTTAATGCTATGCATGAGGATACATATCCTTATGTGGTAGATGAGAAAAAATTGGAATTCATTAGAGAAGTAGCTGAGGCTCGATGTAACTTTGCTAAAGATTATCTTGTGTATGGGAAGGCGATTAGACCTCTTAAAATGGTAAGTGATATCCCGAATATCAATCCGGATTGGTTTCATTACAATGATATGGGAGTGTATGTCACAAGAGAGGGAGAAACTATAAAAGTCATTAAAAGGATAGAGGGGGGTCAGTATACTGCGCCAGGTGTTATCCAGAGGGGATGGAGTTACAAAGATAAAAAATTAGGATTTTTATTTGTAAATCTGGAAGCCAACAGTGTAAAGAAAATCACAATTCAGCTTGATTTACGTAACTACAAATTATTACATCAAAATTACAGAGTTTGTTCTGTCACCACTACTGAGAAAAAACAAATAGATGTTTCAAACATAACTGATACCAAGCAGTTAGAACTCGAGCTTCCTCCACGAAGAATAGTATTAATTGAAGTTATCCCTGAATAGATAAGTACCCTGATGCACTTAAATTAATAGTAAGCAGTTTAGATTCTGATAAAGGGCTTTGGTGAATGCCTGTGAAGAGAGACCTTGTAATAATAGGTCCTCATCTTGCAGCCCGAAATGCTTCAGATTACCGAATTGTCGGGTTTGAAAGAAAAAAATAATTACATACTTCAAAGAGGTGAATAATGTCCAAAATACCATTAAGAAAACCTTCGCCTGATTTTGAAACTCTGGAGAAAGTTCTAAGAGGAGAAAAGAAGCCCAAGAGAGTTCATTTTACAGATGGTGTTGATCCGGTGGTGATGAAATACATTGTAGAGAATTATATGAATAAGACATGGATCACTTTTACAGAAGAAAATAAAAAAGATTATCAAAAACAGGTAACAGATTTTTATTATAGGATGGGCTATGATTATACACATACAGGAACAGTATGGGCTGAATTCGAAAATCTTCCTCAACCCAAAACAAGAAAAGCAGCAGATACTGCAATTCTTTCCAAGGGAGACAGAATGTGGGCCGAAGAAGGAACGGGGCTTATCAGAAACTGGGATGATTTTGAAAAAATAAATTGGGATACTATAACACCTAATTTAGAGGCAGTAGAATATGGACAAAAAAATTTGCCAGATGGTATGAAGATGATCGTTGCTTCTGTTATGTATCAAGTTATCTCTGATCGATTTTTTGGACATGAGAACTTCTTCATTCTTTCTCATGATGAACCTGAACTTGTAGAAGCAGTATTCGAGGAATGGGGTAAGAAGGTATATGAATACTATAAAGAGGCTGTCCAGTATCCAGAGGTAGGAGCAATATTTCATGGTGATGATTTAGGTTTTAAAACGGCAACTATGTTTAATCCTGAGTTCTTAAGGAAGAATGTGTTTCCCTGGTTTAAAAAATATGCATCTCTTGCCCATGAACAGGGAAAGATGTTCTGGTTCCATTGCTGTGGATATAAGGATGAGATTATGGAGGATCTGATAGAAGATGTAAAAATTGACGCTCTTCATTCTTTCGAGGATAGCTGCTGCCCTGTGATTGAGTATAAAAAAAGATATGGAGATAGGATTGGTATCCTGGGAGGAGTAGACATGGATAAACTTGGACGATTGAATGAATCTGAATTAAGAAAATATGTAAGAGAGATTTTAGATGAATGTATGCCTGGTAGATATGTGTTAGGTTCAGGGAACAGCATAGCTAATTATATTCCAGTAAAGAATTATCTTGCCATGTTAGATGAAGGATTAAACTGGCAGGGTTAAGAAACAGATAATTCATCTTTAGGACAAAGTTCCTGAAATTGGACAGGATAGATTAAAACAGTAAAATATCTGATGGGATCAAATAAATTCCCAGAGCAAGGAGACGATGCAAGAGAGAGTTCTGAAAAAAAGTCTGAGGCTGCTCTTTGCTCGGTGCTTTCCGGGCGCCTGCGGCTAAGTTCTACTCTTATCTTTATGCCGTGGCTCTTATGGGCGATGTATCAGGTTACAGGGTAACTAAGAGTTTGAACGCATAGACCCGCCTTGATCGCCGCTGCCTTATGGAAACACCTCGCCGAGCAGCAAAAAGAAAAAGGATTTTTCAGAGATCTCTAAGAACCTACTTGATTTGGTTCAAAATCGTAGCGGTTAAGGCTTGCTCGGCAAGTTAGTTGAAAGGTGGATTGTTTGAGATATTGATTGGTTGGGTTGGAATCAATTTTAGCTTAATTTTTACGTAAAAATTACGAACTCATTGAAGTTCTCCACCTGGGTAGGGGATGCCAATATCATTTTCCTTTTTTCCTCTCCCCTTTGTGGGAGAGGATTGAGGTGAGGGGGATATTAGCCTCCCGATTGCTTTTTAACTCTTGCTTCACAGAGGGCGACTAAAGTCGCCCCTACCCACAAGCGGGTTGTTTGGAATTTTAGTGGGCTGAATCGGGTTAAAAGGGCAAGAAGAGGAGTTCTTAAACTACCTCAAAAATTGCCCGAATACCGGAAGCATTAGAAGGTTTAGTTTCTCTTGTACGCATATCATCTTGAAAAGGAGGTTTAGATGCCTACTCAACAAGCTGTAGTGAAAACAGCGAGGGGAAAAGGAAATGTTAAAATTCAAGAAGTAGCAGAACCAATACCGAAATCCAATGAAGTTAAAATTGAAGTAAAAGCAGCGGGGATTTGTGGTTCTGATATTCATATTTATTATGACGATATTGGTATTCCTCTCAATCCACCAGTTGTTATGGGACATGAGTTTTCAGGAGTGATAGTGGCAATAGGTGATAGGGTAAAAGGATTTGAGGTAGGAAATTGTGTAACTTCAGAAACAGCGGCAAGAGTATGTGGAGTTTGTCGTTACTGTCGGAGTGGGAATTATAACCTGTGTCCTCATCGTTTAGGTATCGGATACTGGGTAAATGGCGCTTTTACTAAATACGTTGTAGTTCCTCAGGAAAGGGTGCACAAATTGCCAGAAAATATAGATTTCATGGAAGCAGCTCTTCTGGAACCTTTAGCCTGCTGTGTTCATGAAGTAATTGAACAAACTAAAGTCTCTGCAGGTGATATAGTTTTAATCACTGGCCCTGGAGCTATAGGATTGTTGACTCTTCAAATAGCCAAAGCAGAGGGAGCTACGGTAATTATGTGTGGGACTTCTAAGGATAAAAGAAGATTAAACTTAGCCAGAGAGCTGGGTGCAGATATTATAATAGATGTTCAGATAGAAGACTCTCGAGAAATTGTTCAAGGAATTACTAATGGGGAGGGAGTTGATGTAGTTTTTGAATGTTCGGGTTCAGTGACTGCGGCTAATTTTGGCCTGGAGATAGTGAGGAAAAGAGGTAAATACACTCAAATGGGTGGATTTGGTAAGCCCATATCAATTGATTTTGATAAGATTATCTACAAAGAAATTCAATTAACAGGTAGTTTCAGTCAAAAATGGAGCGCCTGGAAGCAAGCTTTAAAGTTGCTTTCAGAAAGGAAAGTGAAAACAAAACCTTTAATCACAGATATTCTTCCTGTAACTGAATGGAAAGAGGGGTTTAGAAAACATGAGGAAAAAACAGGTATA
The DNA here is from genome assembly GCA_030615365.1 of Candidatus Aerophobota bacterium. Next base: position 27,105 of record JAUWZM010000020.1, read on the forward strand.
AAAATTGTTCTTACACCTGTGGATTGAGTTAAAACGGAGGTAATAAATAAGTGTTACTAAAAAAATCTGAGATTTCTCGCTTGCCATTGCTGTAGCTTGCCGATTTATCGGCGAATTAAATTTGCCCAATGAATTGGGCAGCTACAATTGACAGAGAAATGAGGAAAGTTTTAGGAAAGCTATTACAAACAGAGATTAACTTAATTCCAGTGTTTAATACCTGTAATTAAAAGAGACGACTGATAGGAGGATATTTCAATGAAACTCAATGAGGAAAAACTGAAAGAGATGTACAAAAAAATGCTTCGGATTAGACACTTTGAGGAAAGAGCCATGGAGCTTTTTAAAGCAGGTGAGATTCCTGGATTCCTTCATTCTTACTTAGGAGAAGAAGCAGTAGCGGTAGGCGTGTGCGCCGCTCTTACAAAGGATGATTACATTACTAGTACGCACCGCGGGCATGGTCACGTTATTGCTAAAGGTGCTCAGTTAAACAGGATGATGGCTGAACTGTTTGCTAAAAAGACCGGTTACTGTAAAGGAAAAGGAGGTTCTATGCATATTGCCGATTTTTCTATCGGGATTGTTGGAGCCATTGGTATTGTAGGGGCAGGAATCCCTATCGCAAATGGCGTGGCTTTGACCGCCAAGATGAAAGAAACCGGGAGGGTAGTAGCTTGTTTTTTCGGAGATGGTGCTTCTAATGAGGGTTCATTCCATGAAGGACTTAACTTAGCTTCAGTTTGGGATCTCCCGGTAGTTTTTGTTTGTGAGAATAATCGTTATGCTGAATCCACCCCTCAGTGGCAACACCAGAAGATTAAGGATGTTTCTATACGGGCTGGTTCCTATGACATTCCCGGGGTAACAGTCGACGGAAACGATGTTACAGATGTTTTTGAAGCTACTCAAGAGGCAGTTAAACGGGCCAGGAATGGAGAGGGTCCCAGCTTGATTGAGTGCAAGACCTATCGCTGGATGGGCCACTATGTTGGCGACCCTGCTCGTTATAGACCAGAGGGAGAAGCAGAAGAGTGGAAGAAAAAGTGTCCTATTAAAAGGTTTAAGGAAAAACTGACAAAAGAAAAGATTTTCAAAGAAGATGAACTGAATCGAACAGAAGGAGAAGTAAAAGAAGAAATAGAGAGAGCCATTGCGTTTGCCAGAGAAAGCTCTCAGCTAACTCCTGAGGAAGCTTTGAATGATGTCTATGCCTGAGCAAAGAGACTTGGAGGGTAAATTTTATGAGAGAAATAACTTATAGAGAGTCTGTCCGAGAAGCCTTAAGAGAAGAGATGAAAAAAGATGAAGATATCTTCTTGATAGGAGAAGATATCGCTGAATTTGGAGGAACTTACAATGTAACAGAGGGCCTGTTGAAAGAATTTGGTAAGGAAAGAGTAAGAAACACTCCTATTTCAGAATCAGCTATTGTTGGAGCTGCCGTTGGGGCAAGTATTAGTGGAATGAGACCGGTAGCAGAGATAATGTATATCGACTTCATTACTATAGCTATGGATCAGATTGTTAATCAAGCAGCTAAAATTCGCTATATGACAGGGGGGCAGGTAAAAGTTCCCCTGGTGATAAGGACTCAGGGAGGGGGAGGTAGATCATCAGCTTCTCAACATTCTCAAAGCTTAGAAGCCTGGTTTTGTCATATTCCGGGGTTAAAGGTGGTTATGCCATCTACCGCCTATGATGTTAAAGGGTTATTAAAATCTTCCATCAGGGATGATAGTCCGGTTATCTTTATTGAACATAAGATTCTCTATAACCGAAAAGGCTATGTTCCCGAAGAAGAATACTTCATTCCTTTAGGGAAAGCAGACATTAAAAGAACAGGGAATGATTTTACCATCATTGCTACCTCCAGAATGGTAGAAAGATCCCTTATGGCTGCTGATGAACTAAATAAAGAAGGGATCAATGTGGAAGTGATTGATCCAAGAACTTTAGTTCCTCTGGACCGAGAAACTATCCTTTCTTCAGTTAAAAAAACAGGTAGAGTTCTCATTGTTCATGAAGCTTGCGAAAGATGTGGCTTTGGAGCAGAAATAGCTGCTATCATCGCCGATGAGGCCTTTGATTATCTGGATGCCCCCATTAAGAGGTTAGGAGCCAAGAATGCACCCATACCTTTCAATCCAAATTTAGAAGATTTTGTTGTACCTAATGCAGACAACATAATTAGAGAAGTAAGAAGGATTGTGAAGTGAATATAGTTTTTCTTTGAAACTAAGGAGCAAAATAAAACAGGCTCCTATTTCTTTAATTGTAAAGAGCAAGTTCTGAAAAAAGTTTGAGGCTGCTCTTTGCTCGGTGCTTTCCAACGTTGCGGCTAAGTTCTACTCTTATCTTTATACTGTGGCTCTTATGGGCGATGTATCAAGTTGCAGGATAACTAAGAGTTTGAACGCATAGACCCGCCTTGATCGCCGCGGCCTTATGGAAACACCTCGCCGAGCAGCAAAAAGAAAAAGGATTTTTCAGAGCTCTCAAGGAGTTTAAATGACAATGAGTACTTCAGGGTGGAAAAATATCAATGTAGAATATGGCAAAGATTTTTTATCTATAAAAGTCCCTTTCTGGTGTGATATATTAAGTATGAGATATATCCCTTCTTTAGAAAATCCGAAAAAACAAATAGAAAATGCTCTATCTAATCCCATAGGGAGTCTATCCATAGAAAATATCGTTGCTTCTTGTAAAAAACCCTCTTCAAGGGTACGTGTTGCGATAACTGTATCTGACAACACAAGACCTGTTCCCTACAATGGAGAAAAAGAGGATGGAATACTTTTACCTCTTTTGAAAAGACTAAAAAAAGCGGAGGTAAAAAATAGGAATATCAAGATCATAGTGGGAACCGGAACTCATTTACCAACATCCAATGAATGGAAAAAAGAGGCTTTTGGAAAATCTATAACAGATGCATATGCGATAATAGATCATAGGTGTACCTCATCTGATCTTTGTTATTTAGCGAATATAGATGGAGCGGCAGTTAAAATAAACAGACAGTTCTTAGAGGCGGATGTTCATATTGCCACAGGTTTGGTAGAACCTCATTTTATGGCAGGGGTATCAGGTGGGAGAAAGGCAATTTGTCCTGGTCTTGTTAATTTGGATACTACTCATGTGTTTCATGGTGTTGAGTTTATGAACAACCCAAATGCGACAAATTTGATGCTAAAGGATAATCCCTGTCATAATTTTGCCTTGAAAGTTGCTCGGAAAGCAAGGGTGGATTTTAGTGTAAATGTTGTCTTAAACAGTAAAATGAAATTAGCTGGAGTATTTGCCGGTGATTTAGAAAAAGCCCATCTTCGGGCAGTGAAAAGAGTGAAAGATTATTGCGTTATTCCAATTGATCGTCAATATGATATAGTTTTAACTCAGGGTGGACGTGTAGCTATTAATCATTATCAAACTGCAAAAGCTGCCTATGGTACAATCCCTATTATTAAAAAAGGAGGAATAGTTATTTTAGTTGCTCATAACAGCGATAAGGAATCTGTAGGGAAAAGCGATTATAAAGAAGTTATGAAGATTTTAAAAGAAAAAGGTCCGGGTAGATTTACCGAGTTTATTACGCGCGATAGCTGGCAATTTGTCCCTGACCAATGGGAGGTTCAAAAATGGGATCAGTTTTTTAGAAAAATTGGAATCTTTGATGGATTGATTTACTGCACCACAAATATAAATCCAGAATGTTTAAAAGAATTACCCGGTAAAAGTGGATATGATTTTGTAGAGGAAGAAGAGGTAGGTATAGAAAGGATAGTGCAAAATGCTGTATTTTACGCTGTAGAGAAGATAAAACAAAAGACGAGGAAGCCTAAAATGGCCTTTATAAAAGAAGGTCCTTACGCAGTGCCTGTAATTAAATAGAGTTCTCTCCGTAATTCCTTCCTAAAAATAGAAAGATGGTGAAAGACAGTATTTTTGACTATCTTAATGTGGAAAAGGGAAAAATAAAGTGCGAAAATACATTGAATTTACTAAAAAATGTTTTCAGAGGTCACTTACCTACAGAATCAATTACTTCACCAGCCTTTCCACCCACATTGTTCTAGTTTGTATTTATATCGCTATTTGGTCTGCTCTCTATGCAAATAAAGCTCAAGTGGAAGGAATAAGTCTGAAGGAGATGATTACTTATGCTGTTTTAAGTGTAATGTTGTCCAAATTGTTCATCACCGATAATGTAAGAGAGATACAGGCAAAAGTGAGAAGTGGAGAAATTGCCACAGATCTAATGAAACCAATAGATATTCAACTCTATCTATTTTTTTCTGCTCTGGGTACTGCTTTTTTTAATATCTTGATGATAATCCTACCTATTGTTGTTATTTCTTTCTTATTTCTTGAACTACTACCCCCTGCTTCTTTTCTTTTACTTCTTTACTGCTTAATCGGTCTGGGCTTAGGATTTTTGATTGTTGTTTTCATTGATTTCATAATTGGGATGATATCTTTTTGGACTATAAGCACTTGGGGTTTTAATATATGCAAATCTACCATGATTCTCTTTTTTGCTGGAGTTTATGTGCCATTATGGTTTTTCCCGGAAAAATTAAGGTTAGTAGCTGAATTCCTACCTTTCAGGCTAATTTGTTTTCTACCACTTTCTATATATCTGGGCAAGACTTCAAACCAGGAAATTTTAAGTGCTTTACTGCAGCAGTTAGGTTGGGTAATCTTCTTTATAGTTATGGGAAGACTAGTTTTAAAAGCAGTAGTTAAAAAAGTTACCATCCAGGGAGGATAGGAATGAATCACTTGAGGCTTTATTGGCTTTTTGCCAAAACCAACCTGAAAAGCCAAATGGAATATCCTCTGGATTTCGTTTTTGGATTTTTTTCCACTATGTTTCATTATGCTGCTCAGTTCCTGGCTATTTGGATAATGCTGAATAGATTTCATACTATTGGAGATTGGAATTTTGCCCAGGTGGCTTTTCTTTATAGTCTAGCTCTACTATCCTATGGTCTATTCGGTTCATTCTTTGCCCAATCCATAGGATTCAGTGAACTTATAATTAGAGGCGAATTTGACAGATTGCTAGTGCGGCCCTGGGGGCTCTTCTTCCAGGTCATAAGTAGAAGCTTCGACCCAGGCTTTATAGCTCATTTTGCCTTAAGTATTGCTATTCTTGTCCTTGCCTCCAAGCTGGCAGGTATTGAGTGGAGTATAACCAGGATTTTATTTTTGATTCCGGTAGTAATAGGAGGTGCTCTTATCCAATTCTCTTTGGGCCTGGCGGCAGCTACTGTTTCTTTTTGGACATTGGAATCTCGCTCTTTCTATTGGCTATTTATTTATAATACCAGGGAACTCATCTGGTATCCTATGAGTATCTATAGTAAGGTAATTCAAATTCTTTTAACTTTCATCATTCCTTTTGCCTTTGTCAATTTCTTTCCCGCCCAGTATTTTTTGGGAAAGAATGACTTTACTATATTCCATCCAGTGTTTCAATATCTGACTTCGCTGGTAGGAATAGGGATGTTTATTCTGGCATATAAATTCTGGCAATTTGGAGTAAATCATTATCAGAGTACAGGCTCTTAGGAATAGGATTCAATATGTTCTCTGAGGCTCACCAAATCCAAAATTTTAGCTGGTGAAGGGAAGTAAAAATGCCACTAATCAAAGTCAAGAACTTGAGCAAGGAATTTAAGGTTTACAAACGCAAAAAAGGATTTTTGGGCTCAATCCAGAATCTTTTTTCTCGAGAGCACACTGTTATTAAAGCAGTAAATGATATCTCATTTGAGGTAGAAAAGGGAGAACTCATCGGCTATATCGGCCCTAATGGCGCGGGTAAATCAACCACAGTGAAGATGTTAACCGGTATTCTGGTGCCAACCAGAGGAGAAATAGATGTAGCTGGACTTGTTCCCCATAAAAAACGAAAAGAGAATGCCAAAAGAATAGGAGTTGTCTTTGGGCAAAGAACACAGTTATGGTGGGACCTGCCAGTGATTGAGTCTTTTGAGCTCCTCAAGCATATCTATAAGGTGCCTGATTCTCTGTATAAAGAGAATATGGAGATATTTACTGAGCTTTTAGACCTCAATAAATTCATCAATACTCCTGTACGAAAACTAAGCTTAGGACAGAGAATGCGCTCAGACATAGTTGCTTCTCTATTGCATAATCCTGATATTCTCTACTTAGATGAGCCCACCATTGGACTGGATATAATTGCCAAGGAAAAGATTAGAGACTTCATAAAAAAGATTAATAAAGAGAGAAAAGTAACTGTTATTTTGACTACCCATGACCTGATAGACATAGAAAAAGTTTCAAAAAGAATAATGATTATTGACTATGGTAAGATTATCTATGATGGCAGCATAAATAAGATAAGACAAAGGTTTGGTAAGTTTCGTACTCTAGTGGTGGACCTGAATGAAGATTATAAAGACCTTAAAGTAAGCAGTGCCGAGCTTGTGAGAAGGGAAAATCGCCGCCTCTGGCTTAAGTTTAATAGAGAAGAAGTCACTGCCTCCAAACTAATCTCCCAGATAGCCGAGCGATATAATATTAGAGATTTAACCATAGAGGAGCCAGAGATAGAGTCGATTGTAAAAAAGATATATGAAGAGGGGTTGTAAAAGAGGGTGTAGGTACTGATATCTTTGTTAATTTGCCAGAACTTGTTAGTTCAAAATTAGTGAGAAAATTGCCCATATTTGAACCAAAATAAAAAGTAGAAAATCCTCTATCGAGCTGAATTTGGGTGTCAGTAGTACAATTGAGTTTCCTTTGCTTTTTTGGAGATAAAATTTGATGGTGCTGAAAAAAGGAGAATTAAATGTTTGTAGACCATAAAGAGCTTTCTAAGGAAGAAAAAGTTGTAATTGCCTGTTAGTTTTTTGGTTCCTCCAATAGTGATATACTAAAAAGTATAGATTTATTTGACGAAAAGATTAATTGGAATCAGGTATGTAATATAGCCAAGAAACAGGGTGTTTCTAACTTTCTTACATGGAATTTAAAACAGCTAGGTGTTATCAGAAGAATTCCCAATGATTTGAGGATTAACCTAGAAAAAAGATTAGAGGAAACGCGGGATTGGCAAAATAAATATTATGATGAAACAGCTTCGATTGTGGGTTTATTAGAAAAAAAAGGTTTTAGACCATTGTTCCTAAAAGGCGTAGCATTAGCTCAAACTCTTTATGAACATTATCCAGAAGTACGTCCATTTGGAGATATCGATATTTTAGTGCCAGAAGATCAAGCAAATAATATATTTAGAATTCTTTTAAAAGAAGCAGGATATCATTGCCCTTGGAACACAAATTTCCAAAAATTACTCGTGCATATTATTCAGCATTATCCTGTCATATCAAAAAAAGGGTTACGCATTGATATTCATCATCGTCTAACCTTAAGATTTCAGCCTTATTCTGTTAATACATTAAGAATTATAAAAGATGCTCGTAGAGTAAGCTTAAATGGAACTGAAATTTTAATACCTTGCCTTGAAGATATGTTACTTCATCTATGTATTCATCTATATTTTCATCATGCAATAGAAAATAGCTATAAGCTAAACCCTCATGCCGATATACATAATATGATCTCTAACTATCAAGACATCATAAACTGGAATAAATTTGTCACAAATGTATTAAAAGATCGTTTAAATTTACCCGTAGCATATAGTCTATATTACACCAACATTATTTATGGTAAGGTAGTTCCAAAGCAAGTATTACAAAATATTATGTCTCCTGAATTTGAAAAAGAAAAAGATGCAATGAAGAATGTTTTTTTACTCTCTGATGTAGTTTTTGGCTTTTGGCACATTTCATATCTAAAGCGATTATTTAGCAGCAAAGAGCTTTTGTTAAAACATATGAAAGAATGTTTTTTATCTTATGTTATGCAGGAAACATGGGCTAATGCTTTCAGAGAAATAGGTATACAAAAAACATGGAGTGAACTACCCCTTTATGATTGGATAAACGGTTGGGGACAGGGCCTAGACAAGTTGCAAAGGTAAAGTAAAAGTAAATGATATTACTATAACAAAATGATACTCAGGGATTTCTTCATTGGATGCTTTAACATTATGTTATAGATGGGCATCGAAAATTGACCCTTGGGTAAAATTATATTCGGGTAATTCTGGTCATATTAGAAAAAGATAGAACGATTTTACAAAAACTAGCGGCGGAGGTGGCCAATATTGCCGTTCTACTTATTCAGAAGGAAAAAGCTGATATGTGGCGTCGCCTTAAACTACCGACCTCCTGCTCCCGAGGCTATTATTCCGTGTCACCGCAAAATGATAATGTCATAATCCCTTGTGTCTTGTTTAACGCATCTATGCATCAAAACTCATCTAACCATTAGTATCAAAGGAGAAAGGTTCGCATGAGAAAGGAGGTATTCAAGGAGGCTTGCCTTGCCTCATTGGGGACCTTCTTATTGATTTTAGCTTCGCAAGATCCCTCCGTAGCCGATGTCTATTCCGAGGAAGGAGAAGATGCCTGTGATCCGGTTAGCATCTTCCTTTTGGATTTATTCAGGTAGATCTTGGGCTGCACTACGAAGGAGTTGTTCTGCATAAAGCTTCATGATAAGCTAAATGGTGCCTCTTATCGCTATTATGCTGGAATAAATTTTCTCCCCTAACCGATTTTATTATAATATCTTTTTCTCTTTCTGAACAAATTTTCTAAAAATTTAATATTTTTATCCCGGTAGTCAAATATAATCTTCTGGCCAGTTTGATTATGCTCTAATCTACCAATATATTGAATTAATTTTCCTTCGAATGAAAAGGGATAGACTAAAAACAAACAGTCTAAGTTTTCGAGATGTGTGCCTTCACCAATTAATTGGCCAGTAGCTATTAATATTTGAAAATAGCCTGCATCTATTTGTTTTTCTCGTTCTCGCCTTTTTCTTGGAGTCAAATCACCAGTAAATGTGATCACTTCAAAATCTCGTTTTAAATAATAACTCAGGGTTTCTACGTGTTCTTTTCTTTCGGTTAAGACTAAACATTTATATCCCTCTTTAGCTTTCGTGGCTATGTCTTCAGCTATAAGTAAATTGCGCCTAGAATCAAAGATTAATATCCTTGATAATAACTGAAGATCATCACTTTTAATATTAAAAGGCAAACTCAAAGGAGTTTCTTTTATTATTATCTTTAATTTCTCAGTTTCCTTTCTTTTGGGAAAGGCTAAATTATAATCTCTGGGGATTTGATAAACAATATTTCCAGTATAAATATAGATTAATTTCTCATCGTTATGTTTCCGTTTTGGAGTAGCGGTTAACCCATATAAATAATAAGGATTAAATTTAGTAATGGTTTGGCGAAACATCTTAGCAGGGATATGATGACACTCATCGACTAAAATTAAACCGAAATTCGAACTTAATTTCTCAAGATTTTCGGCTTTTATTAAGCTCTGAATCATTGCTACAGTAATCGGGGATTTAATAGTTTTTTTAGTAGAAGAAAACTGGCCTATTTCTCTTTTGGGAATTTGTAAAAAGTGTTCGATTCTTTCTAACCATTGATTGAAGATTTGTTTTTTATGAACAATGATTAGAGCTGGTTGGGCTTTTCTGGCAATTAATTCCAAACCCATAATGGTTTTGCCAGATCCAGAAGGAGCAACAAGAATGCCACTATCTTTATCATCAAAACAATCAATGGCTAATTCTTGGAAATCAAATAATTTAAAAGTTGGAATAAGTTTTACTGGGGACAACTTATTCCGTTCGTCATTAATTTTAAATTTAATACCATTTTCATTAAAATATCTAATTAGATCTTCTAATGGATATTCCAGTGAAAGTTGCCACCTATTCCTGTTAAAAGTTGTCCACTAACCACCCCTTCATATCCCTCAATTTCTATTATACCAAAAGTGGCAACTTTATGTCAACTTTTTGGCATATTTTTTCCTCACTGACTCT
>JAUWZM010000022.1 GCA_030615365.1 Candidatus Aerophobota bacterium
GAAGGAAAGGTTGCTGAGAAATGTTACAAGAGTAAAGATGCCGAGGGAGAGGTTACCAGGACCTTTGTTTTCTCTAAAGAAGTTTGCAATGCTTGTCCCAGTAAGGGTGAGTGTACCAATGCCAAGAATGCAGGAAGAACCATTAGTGTAGGCCCTTATGAGGAATATCTTCAAAAGGCAAGGAAGATACAGAAAACTAAAAGATTTAAAGAGATTTATAATAAGATACGTCCACCCATAGAGAGAAAGATAGGCGAGCTTATCTTCCATGGTCTTCGTAAAACAAGATACAAAGGAAAAAGAAATTCTCGCCTTCAGGCCTTATTCACCGCTGCTGGGGTAAACCTTAAGAAAATTTTCAAAGAGCAAGGTGAGAAGCGCCTAATTCTTGATATAGTTGGAGCTAATGCAGTAAGTATATAGATAAATGAGCACTTTAGCTCCTCACTTTTAAGAATTAAGGGCAATTATTCTAATTGTCAGGATGAATTTTGCAAAAGTAGTCAAATTATCGGTAAAATTTCTCAGTTACCCTTCAAAAAAAATTTGGAGGTGCTGATAACATCATTTCTCTGGAGAGGTTTTTCACCTTTCTCCTAAGAACTCTCTGAAAAATTAACTTATTTTTTGGATTATTCTCTCTAACAAAAATTCCTTTGAAAATAAAACAACAGAAAAAAGTTCATTTCTTTTTTATCTTTCTAAAATTTATATGATAAACTTCCTTATAAAAACAAGGGGATTTACCTATAGGAAAGCAGATCTACAAAAGGATGCCTAAGAATTTTGTTATATTATATGGGAAAAGTTAAAGGGGGCATTCTATTAACACAGATTGGAGACGTCCATTTGACAAAAAATTTTAGGTCGGTATAATTTGTGAAAGTACTCACAATCTCAAGCTTCGTAAAGATTGTAAAAGTCCTAAATTTATCACCAATAAGGGAAATTGTAATGTGCTTGGCAGAATTTATAAATGTGGTAAAATTATTATAATACTTTGCATAAAGGAGAAAAGATGAGGGAGTTTTTCCTCTCAAAAGCTAATTATCTACAATTTATTCAGAATTTATCTGCTCGATTTTTCCTTTATGCTCCTGTGCAAAAAGAGGACTTTCTCTTTTTTCAGAAAGTGAGTAAAGAAAATATAGATAAGATCGCAATTGATACCAGAAGAGCTATTCATCCCTTAAAGTCCTTTTTCATTCCTGCTCATCGTAAGGTAAGTGAGTATTTTGCCTCACCCTTAGAGTCAGAAAAAGAAGAAGACAGGATTATTTTAGGAGCAAAGAATTGTGATCTCAATGCCTTGAAAATATCAGATAGCGTATACTCTGGAGAAAGATTTGGCAAGGAATATGGAGATCCCTTTTATATTCAGGCACGGGAAAAAACGATACTCATTGGCAGTGATTGCACCAGCCCTGATGAGGTTTGTTTTTGTACCTTAGTTGGATCGAAACCTTTTCCCGAGGAAGGCTTTGATTTGAATCTTTCCCCCCTGGAGGAAGGATTTGTAGTTCAGGTGGGCTCAGAAAAAGGAGAGAGGTTACTTAAAAAATATGAGAGTCTTTTTTCCTCTGTTGACCAGATTATGATTGAAAAAAGGCAGAGGAACAGAGAAAAAACCTTTAATCTAATAAAAAAGACAAATAAAGAATTTAAAACTGCAGCTCCTTATAGAGAACTGATAAAGAACAGTTATGATTCTCCTGCGTGGAAAGAGCACAGTGAAGCCTGCGTTGATTGTGGTGGATGTAATCAGATCTGTCCAACCTGCAGGTGTTTTTTGCTCTCGGATAAAAAAGAGGGAGAAAAATACAAGAGGTTTTATCTCTGGGATGCCTGTCTTCTAACTGGATTTGCTCAGGTAGCAGGGGGGGCCAATCCCAGACCCTGGCTCTCCCAAAGATTTGCCAATAGACTGTTATGCAAATTTTACTTCTTTCCGGAAAACATAGACCTTGATGCCTGCACTGGGTGCGGTAGATGTATAGCCGTATGTATTGGCAAGATTGATATGCGAAAAGTTTTTAGAGACCTTGCTGTGGAAAGAAAAATACCAATAGGTTTAGAAAGATGAACAATCCCTATCAGCCAATAAAAGCTGAAATTTTAGAGGTTATTCCCGAATCACCTCCGATAAAGACATTTGTTTTAAAACCAGAGAATCATTTTGAATTTGAGGCAGGTCAGTTTATTCAGCTAACAGTTCCAGGTGTTGGCGAGGGACCCTTTACCCCTTCTTCATCTCCTTATGAGAGAGAAAAAATAGAGGTTACCATTATGCAAGCGGGAAAGGTCACTTCTTCACTGCATAATATGAGAGAAGGGGATCTGGTAGGAATTCGTGGCCCATATGGCAATGAATACCCGATGATTAAGTGGAAGAATAAGGAGGTCTTAATTGTTGGCGGTGGAGTAGGCCTTGCACCTCTTAGATCGCTCTTTTTATCTTTAATCCATAATATCAGTGATTTTAAGAAAGTTGTTTTTTGTTATGGAGCAAAGACTCCTCAGGATATCATATACAAGGAAGCTATTTTAGATAGATGGCAAAAGGAATTTGAAGGAAATGTTTCTTTTCGAATAACAGTGGACAGGGGAGATGAGGAGTGGCAAGGTAAGGTAGGACTTGTTACCACAACTCTTGATGGTATTGATGAGGAGATAAGCAGTATTTCCGAAAGTGTAAGTGTGGTGTGTGGTCCTCCTGTGATGATGAAGTTTACCACTTTAAAGTTACTTGATGTAGGATATAAACCGAAAGATATTTATCTTTCTATGGAAAAAAATATGTCCTGTGGGATAGGTAAATGTGGTCACTGCCAGTTAGGAAAATTCCTGGTTTGTAGAGATGGCCCTGTCTTTACCTATGATCAGTTGAAAGATATCCCTACAATTTGGGATTAGGAGATATAATTGGCAAAAACTCTTTTTATAGATCTGGATAAGATTAGTCGGGAATGGAAAAATCTTGATGTGAAATGCAGTTATCCTTACCATTTCAACAATAATGGTATTTTAAATCTTCGTGAATGGATTGCTTTTCAGATAATTTGTAGAAAGTGTGAGGATTATCCCTGCGTTCATGCCTGTAGGTATGAGGCTCTGGAAAGAGTTGAAGAAACAGGTATCATTACCAGGAACAACTGTTTGTGTGTTTCTTGTAAATCCTGTGCAGTGGCCTGTCCTTTTGGAACGATATATATGGAGATACTACCCTTTCTTACCTTCCACTGCGATCTATGCAAGGAGAGATTAAAGAGTGATGAAGAGCCCCTATGCGTGAAGAGGAGTGATGGTACTATAAAGTACGGAGAATTTAAAGAAGATAAAGAGAAGAATATTTTTCAAGTAGGAGAGGTAGTGGTTAAGGCTACACCGTGGAAAAGGGAATTAGTTGCTAAATGAGGTAAATAGTGATGAAGGAGATTCCTTTGGCTTTGCTGTCTTTCTTGGTTTTTCCTGGCTTTCTTTTTACTGCTGTTGTTGGACTTTTTGTTACCTGGGTAGATAGAAAAGTTACTGCTCGACTTCAATGGAGAGTCGGTCCACCCTGGTATCAGAGTTTTATTGACTTTTTCAAGCTAATGGGTAAAGAGACAATAATTCCCTCCGCTGCTCGCAAGATGGTCTTCCTGCTGGCTCCTCTTATTGGTCTTATCGGTGTAACTCTGGTTTCTCTCGTACTCTGGCAAATGAATATTTATCCTACTGCCACATTTCTCGGGGATCTCATTGTAGTTCTCTACCTTTCCCTACTTCCTTCTTTAGCTCTCATTATAGGGGGGTCAGCTTCAGGGAATCCTCTTGCTTCACTGGGGGTAAGTAGAGAGATGAAGCTCGTATTGGCCTATGAGCTTCCTTTTATTTTAGCCATTTTTACCCCAATTGTCATTATGAAGGATATAAGAATAGGCTCTATTGTAGCTTATCAGGTGAATAACGGTATGATGTTTACCCATCATGTATCCTCGCTCATTGCATTCATTGTTGCCTTTATCTGTATGCAGGCAAAACTTGCCCTTGTTCCTTTTGATATGCCTGAGGCTGAACAGGAGATAATGGCTGGTCTTTTAATTGAATATTCAGGTCCACCCCTTGCTCTGTTTAAGCTTACAAAGGCTATGATGCTTTTCGTTCTTCCTGTATTTCTGATTACTGTTTTTGCCGGTGGAATGAGGTTTGATGGAATTCAAGCTCTCTTTTCAGTGATAAAGTATCTTGTGATTTTAATCCTTATAGTTCTGATAAAAAACACCAATCCTCGTTTGAGGATAGATCAAGCTCTTAAATTTTTCTGGTTGCGAGTCTTTCCTCTGGCAATTATTGGATTTATATTGGCTTTAATTGGCCTTTAAGGTTTTTAATATTTTGGATTGGGTAATTTAACTGTTACGGATTGGCTTATAAGAAAGAAGCTGTAAAGAAAATTTTATGCGCTAGGATGGTTTATGTAAGGAGAAAGAGTAAATGGGTTTAAAAACGTTTTCTCTGAAAAAATCTATCTGGGTTTACCATTTATCTGCAGGTTCCTGTAATAACTGTGATATTGAGATTCTGGATTGTCTTACCCCGAGATTTGACCTGGAACGATTTGGAATTTGCCTGGTAGGAAGTATCCGTCATGCTGATGTGATTTTAGCTACCGGTATAGTTACCAGGAAGTGTTTACCCAGGGTAAAGAGAATTTATGAGCAGATGCCTGAGCCAAAGTTGGTGGTAGCAGTTGGTACCTGTGCCTGCAGTGGAGGCATATTCCGTACAGGGTATAATATGGCTGGTCCTCTTGACAAGGTTATCCCGGTTAATGCTTACATTCTTGGATGCCCTCCCAAACCAGAGGCTATTATTGATGGTGTGGTAAAACTTATTCAAAGTCTTGATGGAAAATTATTAGTAAATAAGGTAAAAAAGTAAATGACTGATAAAGATGTGGTAAGTCGTATAAAGGAAAGTCTGAAGGATAAGATTCTCTCCTGGGAAGAAAGATCTCCCAGCAGACATTATTTTACTGTAAAAAAGGCTAATATCGTTCCAGTGGCAAGTTTCCTTTTTGAAAAAATGGGGGCAAGATTTATTACTGCCTCTGGGGTTGATACTCCCAAAGGAATAGAGGTGCTCTACCATTTTTCTTTTGATAGAGAAGGAGGCAGAATAGTTACAGTGAAGGTTTTTGTTTCTAAACAAAAGTGCGAAATAGAATCCATTGCTTCTGTTATTCTGGGAGCCACCTGGATTGAAAGAGAAATAAGGGAGCTTTTAGGAGTTAAATTTTTAAATCATCCTGACCCCAGACCTTTACTTACTGCTGAGGATTGGCCAAAGGATACGTATCCTTTGAGGATAGATTACAGAGATGTTTATTTTACCAGCGAAATTGGTAAGGAGAAATAATTGCCTCAAAAAAAGAAAACTATTATTCCCATAGGTCCCTATCATCCTCTTCA
The DNA here is from genome assembly GCA_030615365.1 of Candidatus Aerophobota bacterium. The sequence continues at coordinate 5,454 of JAUWZM010000022.1, forward strand.
AGAAGAACCAGAGTTTTTTGAGCTTTTCGTAGAAGGGGAAAAAGTTGTTGATATAGATGTCCATATAGGTTATAATCATAGGGCTATTGAGCAGATAGGCCAGAGGATGAGTTGGGATCAGCTTATTTTCTTAGTGGAAAGAATCTGTGGGATATGCTCTACCTCTCATCCCATTGCTAACTGTAATGCTCAGGAAGATCTTGCTGGCGTGGAGATACCAGAAAGAGCAAAGTATATAAGAAGTATTGTGGGAGAATTAGAGAGAATCCATTCCCATCTTTTATGGGCAGGTTTAGCCGGACACTTTTTAGGATATAACACACTTTGGATGTGGATATGGAAGTATCGGGAACCAGTTCTTGAAGTTTTTGAAAAAGTTACTGGTAATAGAAATCATTATGCCATGATGAGACCAGGAGGGGTTAAAAGAGATATAAAAGAAGAAGATATACCCTATCTGGTGAAAGTTTTAGATGAGGCAGAGAGGAAAATAGGTATGGTTACCAAAGCCGTTCTGGATGACCCTGTGCTTGCTGTCCGCCTGAAGGGTGTTGGTGTACTTACCAAAGAGGATGCTATCAAATATTGTGCTACAGGTCCAACAGCCCGAGCCTCAGGAGTAGCCATTGATGTTCGCCGCGATGATCCTTATGCTGCTTATGATCTGGTAGAGTGGAATGTTATTACTCAAGAAGAAGGAGATGTTTTTGCCAAGGCTGTAGTGAGGCTCCTGGAGTGCTTTGAATCTATAAAGATAATCCGTCAGTGTCTGGAAAAACTGAAAAAAGCAAAAGGAGACATAGCGGTTCAGATAAAAAAAATGCCTCCCGGGGAGGGAGAAGGTCATCATGAAGCCCCCAGGGGAGAAACTTTTCACTATGTGCGCTCTGATGGTTCAAACAACCCGGTTAGGGTAAAAGTGAGAGCTCCTACATATGTGAATCTCCCTACTTGCAAGGCAACTGTTCCTGGAGAAAGTGTAGCTGATGCAGCCATAATTTTAGCTGCTATAGATCCCTGTTACTGTTGCACAGAGCGAATGATGAGAGTGGTGGATAAAAAATCAGGCAAAGTAGAGCTTGATGGGAATGAGCTCGTAAGATTATCTCAGGAGAAAACAAAAAAACTTCAAGAAGGGCTGGAAAGATAATCCGTAATTATGATGGATACTAAATGAGGAGTGGTAAGTAAATGTCCGTCTTTTTTTTAATGGGTGCGGTGCTGATTCCTTTAATAGGTTCGCTTTTTTGCCTTCTCTTCCCAAGAAAGGTGCGAGAGGGATGGGCAGTTGGAATCGCTGCTCTGTCTTTTATCTTTCTCCTTTTTCTCATTAGACCAGTTCTCCAGGGCGAATTCATTCAAGCAGATATATTTTTTTTTAGGGGAAATTACTTCAGTTTTTCTTTCTTTGCCGATGGGATAAGTTTAATTTTTGCTCTTATATTTTCCTTTATTGGATTGATTGCTCTCATTTACTCTATTACTTATATGAAGGAGCAAGAAAACCAAAGAGAATACTACTTTATGACCTCTTTGATGATAGCATCTCTAATAGGGGTTTCCTTTTCCAGAAATCTTATTCTCTTTTATGTATTCTGGGAAATAGCAGCTCTTGCCACCTGGAGATTGGTGGGGTTTTACCGGAAAGAAAGGATAGTCCTGATTGCTGACAAGACTTTTTTGATGACCTTCCTGGGTTCATCATTTATGCTTCTGGGGTTCATCCTTCTCTATGTTCAAAATGGCACCTTAGATTTAGTCCAGCTCAGGGGAATAACTTCCCTCAATGGTAATATCGCTCTTTTACTTATATTTTTAGGAATCATTGCTAAATCTGCGATTCTCCCTTTGCATACCTGGCTCTCCGATGCTCATCCTGTGGCCCCTTCTCCTATGAGTGCTATACTTTCAGGAATAGAGGTGGAAATCGGTCTTTTAGGATTTTTACGAATTTTTGTGTGGATGACCGGGATATCCTGGAATTGGATACTTACTCTGGCTATGATATCATCTTTAATTGGTGCAGGCGCTGCCCTGGTGGAAAAGGATATAAAGCGCATCATTGCTTATTCCACAGTTTCCCAGGTAGGTTATATCCTCCTGGGATTTGCCCTTTTAACCAAAGTAGGGGTTATAGCAGGTCTTCTTTATTTTATGGTTCATGCTGTAGCTAAGGCTGCTCTTTTTCTCGGAGCAGGTGTAGTAGAGAGAAGATATAAGACAAGGGATATAACTAAGTTGGGTGGACTTATGAAAGCCAGTCCTGTTTTTGGCATTGGATTTTTGTTTTCAGTTTTTTCCATAGCCGGATTTCCTCCCTTTGGGGGTTTTTATGCCAAGCTTATGGTAATAATGGGGGCGGTGGAGGAAGGGCATCTCTGGATTGCTACTTTAGCTATAATTGGCGCTATTTTAACTATGCTCTACCTCTTCCGCTTATTTAATGGGATTTTTATGGGCAAGAAAGTGGAGAGTGGGGTGGAGTCTTTACCTTCAGGTAAATTAATGATAGGATGTGTTGTTTTTCTGGGAATAATTTCCCTTGCTATGGGAATTTTTATAGCTCAGACCTTAAGGCTCCCTGTAGCAGCTGTGGCAGGAATGTTTAAGTAAAGGTGTAAAAATGAACTCGTCTATATTGCTTTATCCGATAGTCTTACCTCTAATAGGAGGAATCTTTTGTCTTTTAATTCCTACAAGAAAGGTAAAGGAAGCTATCAGTATAGGGGTTAGCTTAGTAATCTTCATCTTAGCTGTGTTAATATTTTCATCCCCAAAGCTCATTTTAGCCCATTCCTGGCTTTCATATTTAAAAATAGATTTTAGTTTGCAGAGCTATAAATTTTCTTCTTTCATACTTATTTTTATTGCTCTTTTCTCATTTTTTGCATCTATTTACTCAGCGAAGTTTATGGCTGGGAAAACTCGGACAAGGCAGTATTACTCCTATCTTCTTTTGACCACAGCTGCAGCAGCAGGTGCGGTATTAGCTGCTAACCTGGTAGTGTTCTTACTTTTCTGGGGGAGTTTAGGTATCCTTCTCTATGCTTTTTTATCTCTTGGCTCTTCAAGATTATCCACTAAGGGATTTTTTACAGTGGGAGCAGCAGATTTTGCTCTGATTCTGGGAGTTTTATTCTTTTACAGATTAAGTGGAACTTTGAGCTTAGCAGAAGTTCAGCCTTTATCCATAAATTCTGGTTTAGCTATAAGCTCCTTCGTTCTTTTAATGATAGGAGCCATTGCCAAGGCAGGTGCCATGCCTTTCCATGGTTGGATTCCCGATGCTGCAGATAAGGTACCAGCTTCAGTGATGGCCTTTCTGCCGGCTTCTTTAGATAAGCTTTTGGGTATTTATTTTCTTACCCGGATATGCCTTGATCTTTTTAAGTTAATTCCCAATAGCTCTTTATCTATTCTTCTTATGTTTATTGGTTCGCTCACCATTTTAGTCGCAGTAATGATGGCGTTAATTCAACATGATATAAAGAAACTTCTTTCCTATCACGCCATCTCCCAGGTAGGTTATATGGTGCTAGGAATAGGGACAGGAATTCCCCTGGCAATAGCAGGAGGAATATTTCATATGGTAAATAATGCCATTTATAAGTCCTGTCTTTTTATGGGAGCAGGCTCTGTGGAACATAGAGTGAAGACCACTGATATTGATCGATTGGGTGGGTTAGCAAAATTTATGCCGATTACCTTTATTACAGTTTTAATTGCTGCTCTTTCTATCTCGGGGGTGCCCCCCCTTAATGGATTTTTTTCCAAATGGATGGTTTATCAGGGTGTTATCGAAGGAGGAAAACTTTCAGGTGGTAGTATGTGGATTATCTGGCTCCTGGCAGCGATGTTCGGCTCTGCTTTAACCCTGGCCAGCTTTATAAAACTTATCCATGGCACTTTCTTATCTCATGAAAGTGATGAAATTAAAAAGAAATTGTCTGTAAAAAAGATCAAAGAATCTCCCTTTTCTATGCTTTTTCCCATGATTATATTGGCTGGGCTTTGTGTAGTATTTGGAATATTTGCCTATCAGGTTCCTCTTAAACTGTTTATTTTACCCTCTGTTCCTCATCTTTCTTCTTCTGAAAATTGGATTGGCTGGTGGCAACCGGGAGTTACTACTATTCTTATAATACTGGGTTTAATTGTGGGTCTTATTCTCTATTTAATCGGAAAGATCAAGAAGAGAAGAGTATCCGAGGTTTATATAGGAGGAGAGGCAGTATCTTCTGAGATGAGAGTATCAGGTGTAGATTTTTACGATACCGTAAAGAATTTTATGGGTTTGAGAAGACTTTATAAAGCATCTGAGAAAGGAGTTCTGGATATTTATCAGGGAATGCTTGCCTTTGCGAGGGGAATTGCGTATTTTCTATGGGCTCTGGATCGTTTGGCAGACTTTCTCTGGAGAGGTCTTTCCCGGGTAGTTTTGTTAGCAGGGAAAGCAGCTTCCTTAGCTCATACAGGAATCCTGCATACTTATCTTGCCTGGTATCTCTTAGGTCTGGTGATACTACTTTTAATATTTTTAAGGGAATTTGGAGGTTTAGGCATATGATGTGGCAAATTTACGCCTTAGCATTTCTTATGATTGCCGGTTCTTTAGTGGCTGTTCATACAAGATATCTTTTATCAGCAGTAATCTCTCTTGCGGTAATAGGTCTTGCTCTTTGTGTTGTTTTTTTATACCTGCAAGCTCCGGATTGTGCCATAACTCAGATAGTAGTAGAAGTAGTTGCTTTAGTTATTCTTATTAGGGCTACAGGTATGGAAAGAGATACTTCTGGGATAAAAGGGAAAAGAGAGATCTTTGCCCTTGAAACTGTAGTCATCTTTATCATAGTCTTTGCTGTTTTTGCCTTTAAGGCATTACAGCTCCTCCCACAATTTGGTTATCCAATAATGAAAGTAGCCGAGGAATATGTGAGCAAGGGATTAGAACAAACAGGCTCTGCTAACCTGGTAATGGGGGTACTTTTGGATTTTAGAGCTTACGATACCCTGGGAGAGGTAACCATTTTATTTACAGCTATTCTCGGCTCTATCGTAGTTTTAAGAGAAGTTGGAAGGAAGAAAAAGTGAGTCCATATAGACAAACAAAACAAGGTATGACAGTTATAGTGAAAACTATAACTAAGTTCGTTATCCCTTTAGTGATTCTTTTTGGTATTTATATGGTTTTACACGGGCATCTTACACCAGGAGGAGGTTTTCCAGGAGGTGTAATTATAGCATCTGTATTTATCCTTCTTGTTCTCACCTTTGGTAAAGAGGTAGCCTCTCAAAAGCTTAAGAAATCGACTGCCTCTTTACTGGAAAGCGTTGGTGCTCTTATTTTTCTATTTCTTGCTCTTGTGGGAATAGGAACCGGAGGTTGGTTTTTCTTGAATTTTTTGCCCAAAGGAGAACCCTTAAAGATTCTTTCAGCAGGATTTATTCCTCTGGCAAATATTGCTATAGGAATAAAGGTGGCCGGGGGGATGTTTGCTGTATTTTTAACCTTAGCAATGTTTAGAGTTTTGAGCAAAAAATAAGGAGTATAGGAATGTTATTCTTTCTCTCATTTGTGATTTTTCTTATTGGACTTTACTGTGTGATCACCAAAAAACACCTTTTAAAAATAGTGATGGGAGTTGTGATTATGGAGTACGCGGTGAATTTTTTTCTGATCCTCTTGGGATATAAGATGGGAGGTATAGCTCCTATTGTAGTTGAGGGGGCAAGGGAGGCAAATTTTGTAGACCCTTTACCTCAGGCTATGGTTTTAACAGCTATTGTTATCAGCATTGCTACTTTAGCTTTTATTGTGGCTATATGTATGCGTATTTACCAGAGGTACCATACCTTTGATATTACTGAAATAAGAAAACTAAAAGGATAATACGGGGGTAAGTATGAACATAATTCCTTTATTTATTGCCATTCCTTTGGGAGCTGCATTTGTTCTGGTTTTGTTAGGTAAAGTAAAGGAAACCGTAAGCGATGTGCTGATTAATTTGGTTACTATTTGTCTTGCCATCCTATCTTTTGTTTTAATACCGTTTTTAAGAGATAATGGAGTTTTTGTCTATACTATGGGTAGATGGTTGCCGCCTGAGGGGATTAATCTCGTTCTGGATGGATTATCCCTTTTGATGCTGATAGTGATTAATTCTGTTGCTTTTCTTGTTACGTTATATTCAGTAAGCTATATGAAAAGGTTCACCTCTAAATCTAAGTTTTACAGCTTGTTTGCTTTGATGCTTGCCGGAATGAATGGGACAGTGCTGACAGGAGACTTTTTTAATTTATTCATATTTTTAGAAATTGCCTCTATTGCCTCTTATGCCCTGGTTGCTTTTGGAGTGGAGGCAGAGGAATTGGAGGCAGCTTTCAAATATATGATTATGAGTTCAGTTGCCTCCGTGCTTATTCTTTTCGCCATAGGTCTTTTATATGGAGCCACTGGAAGTTTAAATATGGCAGATATTGGGGGGATAATTCAAGGTAAACACAACTTACTCCTTTCCTTCTCATTGGTTCTATTTTTAGCTGGTTTTGGACTGAAGGCTGCCATAATTCCTTTTCATGCCTGGCTTCCTGATGCTCATCCCAGTGCTCCGGCCCCTATCTCAGCAATGCTATCCGGGGTATTGATAAAAGCATTGGGAATTTATGCTATCATGAGGGTTTTCTTTAATGTGTATGGAATGACTATCCAGCTTTCCTGGGTTTTTATGATTTTAGGGATAATCTCTATGGTTGGAGGAGGAGTTTTAGCCCTTCGCCAGACAGATTTTAAACGCCTTTTAGCATATTCCTCTATATCCCAGATGGGTTATATACTGATAGGATTGGGTTGTGGCAATTACTGGGGACTTTTGGGAGCGCTGTTTCATCTGTTCAATCATGCTACCTTCAAGGGACTACTTTTCTTGAACTCCGGAGCTGTGGAATACTCAACCGGCACCAGAAAGCTCAATGAAATGGGTGGTCTTAGTAAGGTTATGCCAGTAACCGGAGCAACTTCTACTATTGGTTCTCTTTCTATATCGGGTATTCCTCCTTTTAGTGGATTCTGGAGTAAACTCTTTATAATTATTGGATTGGTTCAGGCAGGAAGGTTTACCCTGGTTGTCTTAACTATCCTTGTTTCAGTACTCACTCTTGCGTACTACCTTAAGGTTCAAAGGTTTGCTTTTTTTGGCCCTCTGAGGGAAAAATGGACTAAGATAAAAGAGGTTCCGAAATTCATGTGTGCCTCAATGATTATACTTGCCATTATATGCATTGGAGCAGGGATTTTTTTCTACCCTTTATTGAAGGTGATTTTAGAGCCTGCTGTGGCAGTTCTTCAAGAGGGAACCAAATACAGTATACTGATTTTAGGGGGTTGAAATGAAAAGATCAGTACTTTTCATTATTAGCTTTATTATCTGGTTAGTTTTAACCTGGACGATATATCTACCCTCAATCCTTATAGGGATAGGGGTATCTGTTTTTATCTCTTTTTGGTTTGCTGACTTTTTTATCCAACATGCGGAGAATTTTTTTCAGATAAAAAGATTCCTCTATTTTCTTCTTTTTATACCTATTTTTATCTTTTACTGTATCTTAGCGAATTTTGATGTTGCTTATAGGGTGCTTCATCCCAGGCTTCCCATAAACCCGGGGATTGTAAAGGTAAAGACAAGCCTGTCCACTCTCACCGGTAGAGTAGCTCTGGCTAATTGTATAACTTTAACCCCGGGCACTCTTACTGTGGAGTTAACCGATGATGGATATCTTTACGTTCACTGGATCAATGTGACAACAGTAGATGTTGAGGAGGCAACCAGGAAAATTGTAAGAAAATTTGAGCCTATACTCAAGGAGGTGTTTGGATGATTCTCGGCATTCCGGCTATCTTTGCTGCACCTTTGATGGTAAGTTGTTTTTTGTGTCTTTATAGAGTTTTGCGTGGCCCTACCTCTGCTGACAGAATTGTAGCTGTGGATATTTTGGGAATTCTGGTGGTGGGTTTTTGTGCTCTTTTTGTTATCTACACGTCAAGAGCTTACTTTATGGATATTGCTATTGCCTGGGCTCTATTAGGTTTTTTAGGAACTTTGACCCTGGCTAAACATTTAGAGGGGAAGGGATTGGATGAATGAAGCAGTAGTAATTGCAGGAAAGGTGATAATATTTATAGGGGTTATATTTAACCTTTTGGGTTGTATTGGGCTAATCAGACTTCCTGATATTTATAATCGACTCCAGGCGGCTACCAAATGTGTGACCCTGGGTACCTGTTTCATTCTCTTTGGAACCTTTTTAGCCGCGGGATTCCTGACAAAAAGTTTTCTTGTTATCCTGTTCATAATACTTAGTTCTCCTACCGCTGCTCATGCCATTGCCCATGCTGCTCATAAAAGCAAGATTAAACTATGGGAAAAAAGCGTGGTGGACAAATACGAAGAGGAAAAAGAAAAGAATGAAATATCCAAAACTTAGAGAACTAAAAGAGGCTCTAACCTCTCTATTCAGTTCCCCATATACGACCAAGTTTCCTAAAGTTCCTTCACCCGCTGCTCCTGGCTATCGGGGCAAGGCAGAGTTTGATGAAGTAGAATGTGTGGTTTGCGGAGCCTGTGCTGAAGTGTGTCCTTCTAATGCTATTGAGAAAATTGAAAACCCTGCGCCTAATGGGAAAAGAAGGTTGATCCTTCACTATGATCGGTGTATTTTTTGTGGTCAATGCGAGGTTAATTGCCTCACAGAAAAAGGCATAAAGCTTACCACTAAGTATGATTTAGCGGTCTTATCCAGAGGTGAGGCTCAAACCAGCATAGAGGATGAGCTGGTATTCTGTGAATATTGCAGAGAACCCATAACCACAAGAAAGCATCTTGCCTGGATTAGAGATAGACTGGGGTCTCTTATCTTTTCCAACCCTAATTTATTTATATCCTCTTTAACTGATATAGAGCTAATTAAAGAAAAACTCCCAAAATCAGAAGATACTCCTCTGGAGCGTGCCGATAATTTAAGGATTCTCTGTCCCAACTGCAGAAAACAACTTACCTTGAAAGAAGAGTGGGGGTAATGGGAAGCAAGGTTTAATATTTAAATTTAGGTAAATACTCTGTGAACCACATTAGAATTTCCTTGGAAAAATTTAAAACATAGGGAGAATTTAGAATGTCAGAATCAAAGGGGAAAAGAACTAAGAAAAAATTAGTCAGGCGGGGTATCCTGCTTGTATGTGGGGTTGTTCTGCTTGCGCTTATACCCCTATTGGCCATAGGTTTGCAGGCATCACAGTTTGATGTTATTGATGATGCGGCCAATGCCTACCTGAGTGCTGGCAAACCAGCCAATATCTCTTCCAAAGATCTAATGGCCAACATGCTTGATGGTGACTCGACCAACGACCCGTTTATACTCAGCATCAGGGCTCCTGATATCTATGCCAAAGGCCATATTCCCGGGGCGGTTAATATACCTATAACTGAACTCTTTAAGCCAGAGAATTTAGCCAGGCTCCCCCAGGACAAGCAGATTGTGGTCTACTGCTACACTGGTCACATTGGAAGTCGGGTTGCAGCTTTGCTCAATCTGTGCGGTTATGATGCTGTCAACCTCAAGTGGGGAATGACTGGCTGGACAAAAGACACCGAGGTAGCCCCCTATCGCTTTGATCCAGCGAAAACCCCCATGGATTATCCGGTTGAGACCAAAGCTAACACACCTGCTGAAACTTACCCATTTCCCATGGTCAATAATACACCCTCATCATTGAGGAGAGATATCATCCGGGCTGCCTGTTATGCCTATACGAGTATCAGACATGCGGATATCTCAGCTAAAGGGCTGAACGAGCTGCTGGTTGATGGCGATCCGGCCAATGATCCATTCATCGTCAGTGTGCGTAAGCCAGAGGACTATGCTAAAGGTCATATTCCTGGTGCTATTAACATACCCTGGAGAGAGATAGCCAGGAAGTCCAATTTGAAGAAACTCCCGCCAGATAAGAAAATTGTGGTTTACGGCTACACCGGAAGCACCGCAAGTCAGGCTGCGGCTATTCTGAACGTTCTGGGTTACAATGCTGTGAACCTAATGTGGGGAATGACCTCCTGGACCAGGAACAAAGATGTGGCACCTTATGAGTTCGACTCGACCAAGAGCGAGGACTATTCCTATGAGACCTCCTTAACCACGGAACATGACATCTCTGTACCCATACCCACAGAAAAGGAACCAGAAAAGGAACCAGAACCCTCGGATTGTGGATGCCCTTGATGAAGATATCATCTTACATAAATCAATGATCTCTTAGCAGGAGCAGATGGTGTTCTTATAGCTGGATGTCATCCTGGAGATTGCCATTACAGCAAGGGAAACTATTATACCCGAAGAAGATGTTACTATTTAGCCACCAAGACACGAAGACACCAAGAGAAATGCGTGAAAGCGTTAATGCGGAAATGAGTAAAACGCATCTACGCTTCTACGCATTGACAGATTAACGGGATTATAAATTAATATCACTTCTTTGTGCCTTGGTGACTTAGTGGCCTGAACTGTTACAATTTTTTCTTATAAATAGAAGAGGATATACTATGTCACTCATACAACAGGGAATCAAAACGGCAAGAAATAAAAATAAGAAGACAAAAGGAAACATCCAGCCTGCTATCGTTATCTTGTATTGGGTAATAAGAAATAATGATGCCCATGTACTTAACAGGACATGCCCTGCATGAGGAAACTTCGTTGTTGGTTTCAAAAAGCCAATTATAATACCAGCGAAGGCTAATAAACTTATCCACCATTTTGCGATAAACGGAATAACAAATGGTATCCTTATTCCAAGTAAATGTGCTCCTACATAAGGAACTATGGCATCACTTATTGTGGCTATGCCAATTGAGCCTGTATAACCAATTAAAATTGCCACCCAGAGCTTACCCCGAGTATGCAATTTATACATTGCTGTGGTTACTAAGGCACTCAGTACAACGTGGAGTGGATGAAGGATGTAAAAGAAAGTATACGAAATTTTGGGAGACACATCACTAAAAACTATTATAATCATAATAGCAGTCCCTGTAGCGGCTCCAAAAGCAGTAAATAGGGCGTGTCTTTTAAGCTCTTTTGCTATTGTATACACATTTTTAACTTTTTTCTTTACTCGCATTCTGAACACACTCCCCCTATCTGAATGAAATGTGAAGTTATTTTGCAATCCAATTCCTTTTCAATGTCTTTGGCTATTTCTTTGAAATTACAAAACTCCACCTCCTTTACTCGGCCGCACCTCTCGCAGACAAAATGGTGATGTTCCTTTTTTCTGCCCAGAGGGCAGAGGGCATAATAAAGTTTCTGGTTAGGTCGACTTATCCTGGTGAGAACTCCGATACTCTCCAGCTCCTTTAAATTACGGTAAATGGTGGGAAATCCTAAATGCTTGAATTTGCCTTTGAGAGCTATCCATATTTCCCAGGGAGTGAAATATTTTCTATTTTGCAAGAAGAACCAAATAATCGCTTTTCGTTTTGGTGTAACTTTTAGATTGGCCTTCTGTAACATCTTAATGTAATGATTACTTTTCATAAAAAACTCCAACTAAATAGAAATTATTTCTATTTATATTTTATAATTTTTTTTCAAATTGTCAAGGAGGCTTCATGAAATTTTCTGAAAGCTGGAAATTTGACCTTTTATGAAATTCGTTTATAATTAGTTCTAAAATTGCTGCTCAGCCACAAAGACACGAAGACACTAAGATAAATACGTAAATGTGTGAATAAGTAAAACGCATCTACGCTTTTACGCATTAATAGATTAACGAGATTATATCACTGCTTTGTGCCTTGGTGACTTAGTGGCTAAACTGTTACAAAAATGGAAATAAAAAATATCCAGGGCAAAATAGTATTTTTGGGAGTGGGGAATCCAATGAGAGGAGATGATGGAGCTGGATGTAAATTTATTGAGGAACTGAGGAGATCCAAAAAAACTACATCTTCTCGAATATACCTTTTCAATGGAGGTCAGATGCCAGAAAATTATCTTGAGCCCATAGTGAAGATAGAGCCTGATCAAATTTTTATTGTAGATGCTGTTGATTTTAATGCATCTCCAGGAACCTTTAAGCTATTTGAAAGAGTCGAGGAGCCTCAGATGTCTTTTTCGACGCATACTTTATCTTTACATTTTATCCTGGATTATCTTAGGGAAAAAACACAGGCCAGGGTTTTTGTTCTGGGCATTCAACCAGGACAATTTTACTGGGGAAGTTATGTAAGTCCTGGGGTGAGAGAGGGGATAAAAAAGTTGGTGGGTTCAATTTATCTATAGCATTATGAAAAAAAGAAGGTGTTACCCGATTTCATATTCAGGTAAGGGGTATAGTTCGGGGAGTAGGCTTTCGCCCCTTTATATATAATTTAGCTAAGAGCTTCTCATTATCAGGTTATGTTCTTAATAATGCCAGCTTTAATAGGATTCTCAACCGAGCTGTGGCTCCCAGAACAACGCTGATGAAAAAGAATGCAAGCATAATTAACGCAATAATATTCCTGAGTCCTTGATATTTAAAAAAATGAGAGCTTTTTTTGATCCGCTGAAAGAAGGGAACTGAGCTACCTATCTCGCAAGGATAATGGCACCTCCAACCCATGGGTTTCCATGAGCATCTTGTCACCGAGGACCTCTCTTGCATCTCCGTTCACCACTATCTTACCCTCATCTAAGAGAATGACTCTCGGACAAATCTCGAGAATTAACTCCAGGTCATGGCCCAAAATTATCTTGGTCAGGTGAAAGTTCTTGAGTAATTCTAGTAAGTTCCTTCGTGCTCTGGGATCCAAGTTGCTAGACGGCTCATCCAGGATCAAAACTTTGGGCTCCATCGATAAAACAGTAGCGAGGGCAATTCTTTTCTTTTCCCCTAAACTTAAATGATGAGGACATCGTTTTTCATATCCTTCCATCTGGACCTTTTTTAATGCCTTCTTTACCTTTTTCCTCACTTTTTCTTTAGAATCACCGGCATTCAGTGGACCAAAGGCAACATCATCAAACACGGTAGGCATAAAGAGTTGGTTATCTGGTTCTTGGAAGACTATGGCTACTTTCTTCCTAATATGTATAAGATTTTTCTCCCCCACTTTCATTCCCAAGACTTCAACCGAGCCTTGACTGCCTTCCAAAATACCATTTAAGTGGAGAAGAAGCGTGGACTTACCTGCCCCATTGGGTCCTATGAGACCAACAGACTCGCCTTGAGTAATATCTAAGCTGATTCCCTTCAGGGCTTTAGTACCCTCCGGATAGCTATAGTGAAGATCTTTCACCTTTATGATGCTTTTCATTGTACCCAGCCCAGGAGATGTACTAACAAGGCAGCAGCTACAACCAGGGATGCCTTGATAAAATCCTTAGGATTCAGCACAAAATTATCCAGGACCCTCAATTTTCCGTCATACCCTCTGGAAACCATAGCTTCTCCAATGTGTTCTGTTCTTTCAAAACTACGAACCAGCAACATCCCGACGAGGTTCCCCATAATCTTGAGGGTAGAAATATTGGTTTTTTTGACCCAACCCCTGGAAGCGGCAGCATTAAATATTATTTGTCCCTCCCCGAGAAAAAGAAAGATATACCGATAGGTGAACATAAGCAGCTGAATGAGTTTGTTGGGGACCTTTATTTTTTGAAGGGCATTAAGGGTCACATTGAACTTTGTTGTCCCCATCATGGGAAATATTAGTAAGACAGCGCTGACAGCCCTCAAACTTATTAAAAGGCTAAGCGTAATTCCCTTACGGGAAACACTTAAAAACGACACCTTTACCAGGGAGCTGCCGGGAACCGTCAGGGAGATTATAATAAAAAGTGCAGCAACAAACAAGAGAACCCATTTGAGATGAATGAAGACAAAGGAGAAAGGGATTTTGGACAAAAAGATCAAAATGATTGCCAAGATGAGCCCAAGGAGAGCTCCCTTAGGGTTCTGCACGAGTACAATGGAGAAAATGAGGGTAGTGAGGGAGACTATTTTTACCCTCGGATCCCATGAGTGCAAAGGTGATGTAAGATGAGCAAATTTATCAATTTCGGGTAGATGCATGTTTTTAGCCTTTCTTTTTGCTCATAACGTAGAAGATAAGTCCCATGATCCCAAAGATGTAGCCAATTCCACCAATAACTTCTGTAACGGACACTCTCCCCTGCTCTGCTTTGGACAGTTGTCTCATGATCGGCCTTAATTTTTCATCAAGAGAGTGGTTTATGATTTCCTTGATTTGGTCTACACTAATTGGGAAGGCTTCTTCAACCTTGTAATCTGTGGAGGCTTGTTCCTGTGGCTTCTCTGCCTCCACCATGCCCGATATCTCCTCTCTCGAGAGGGTATAGGTGTTTTGGTGGCCCAAACTGGCACGAAGAACTATTTTCAAATCCTCTTCCCTGGGTGGTTTAAAATTAAATTCACCCTTTTCGTTGGTCGTCCCCGTCAGCAATTTGTTTCCCTTGCTGTCGTACACCTCGACAATACCACCTTTCACCTTTTTGCCATCAGAGAAATAACTTTCGGTGTAGACCATATCACCTTCCACATAGGCAAAAATATTTACTTTATGGGCGATGGCATCAGAGGTTGTTATTGCCACCAACACACACAGAAGAACACAACTTACTATAAGTCTATAGTAATGAAAAATTCCCCTAATCTCCATTATCTTCTTTCATTATGGTCTCTCTCTTGTATATCATTGTTCAATAAGTGATATCCTCCCTCCGAAGGTTGTCTTTCTGATAGCTTTACTTCCGCCGCCATGCTTTCGCACATCATATACCTGGTGCAAGAGCACCATTGCATGCTGCACCTATCGTTATCAGAAGTGCAGCGTGCAATCTTTTCGTTGATGAATTGTATCCGTTTTATTTCATGTCCCTCGTTCTCACCCAGTAAACAGCGCCAATCTCAATGGATTTATCCTCGCTACCAGGTCCCTTCATAGTCCATGATGCTTCATTGAGAGCAGCAAAAGCCCACCATCCGGCTCTTGGCATAGCGTAAGAGAAGACACCATTTTTGTCGGCCTTAATGACCTGGGTGATATACGGACCAGCAGGAGGCTTTATGTTACCATCTTTATTATAATACTCCACCTCCACTTCCGCGAAAGGTACCGGGTTTCCCTTAACCTTCACTATACCGGTGAATACATTGCCTGTCCACAATCCGTATGGCCGCGTGAGCGGCACAATCTCAGTTTCCAGGCCGATTTCATCGTCCCAGCCTTCTTCCAACCCTAGTGCGTTCACACATACTTTGGTATAGTGAATGATATAACAATCCTCCGCCGGTTCCCAATGCGGTGTGGGTTCAACATAAAAGATGTAGTCGCCAGGTCTTTTGATTTTGTATGCTGCTTGCCAGTAGGTAAAATCTTTCGCCTGGTCAAACCCTCTTCCTTTCCGCACCTTTAGAGTCTCAAGTAAATCGACATTCCTGCCACCCACTCTTATTCCAAATTTTTGTGGTCGTTCCATCTCCATATAATCGCCTTCCATAGGGTGAAAGAACTTTACCTCTATCGTGATGGTCTTGCTGTCTTCCTGCATAACGATATCATCGGAAGGGATAAGCCCACCAAAGTGGGCACTTGCCTGTGTCGCCCCCCAAACAACGAGACAAATCATACACACTGTGACTATACTTATCTTTTTCATGATATACTCCTTTTGTACTATTTGCTATCGGGTGAAGGTTTCACTGCATACATGACATAAATGTGAATGTCAGGACATTCGTCTACATTGCAATCCCCCCTCCAGAATCTCTGGATTTACCTTCATCAAAAATGAAACGATAAAACCGGTGATGATAGTCTCGATTGCTATTACAGGTATGTAGACCAGGACCGCATACCGAGCTACTTCTACAAATTCACTCCCCGTCGTTATCAGCGCTAACGCCAGGATGATCGTACCAAAAAAAACTCCGAGGCCACCAGCCAGAGCGCCAAAAACGAACTCCTTGGTTTTAAAATGAAATCTATTCCTTAAGCTGAACACTGCATATGCGAGGAGAGCTGGTGTTCCCATTATAATGGCGTTTATCCCAATGGTCGTTATTCCACCATGCTGAAAGAGAAAGGCTTGTAGCATTAAACCAACAAAAATGGAGATAAAAGCAGCTGGCCCCAGAATTATACCAACCAGTCCGTTCAGGACGAGGTGGACACTGGTGGGTCCGAGAGGAACGTGGATGAGAGAGGCAACAAAGAAAGTAGAGGTCATGACCGCCACCTTAGGCATACTATTTATCTGGATCTTTTTCAAACTGACTGCTATAATACCAAAAGCAACAGCATAACTTCCAGCCCACACAGGAGCCGATAGAACACCATCTGAAATATGCATGAATTTTCCTCCTTGTACTCAGAACACACATCGCACTCCGGAAAATTGCGTTTCACCGGAGTTTTCAATCGCATACTTTCTCTATTGTGTTATTATTTTATACTTAATAACACAAATTGATAAAAAGTCAAGGGTTTTACCCCAGTCTCAAAAGTAAAAGTCGATCTTGCTTAACCTATTGAGTGAGATTTTTCCGGAAACTGGAGTAAAGCAAAAAAGGGTGAATGTGAAAGATGGTAAGGGTCGGTAGAAAAAAGTTCAATAGTTGACGGGGTGATAAGGATATGTATAATAAAACCATTCAAAGGATACAATGATGTCTACCTTAGAGGGAAAACTGGAAAATTTAAAGAATATTTTAGCCAGGATGAAGAGCGTACTCATAGCTTACTCTGGAGGAGTGGATAGCACTTTCCTCTTAAAAGTAGCCCGGGATGTGCTGGGAGAAAAAGCGGTAGCAGTTACGGCATCCTCCTTAACCTATCCTTCTTCTGAGCTAAAAATAGCTAAAAAAATAGCTAAAAAAATAGGAGCTAAACATATCCTCATTCATACCGATGAACTGGCCAGTGAAGACTTTTGTCAAAACTCACCAGAGAGATGCTATTTTTGTAAAAAGGGATTATTCTCCAGGGTAAGCCAGATAGCCAGGGAGTATAATTTAAATTTCATTCTGGACGGTTCTAATTATGATGATTTAAATGATTTTCGCCCTGGCATGAAGGCAGCTCAGGAGTTTGGAGTAAGAAGCCCTTTGCAAGAGGCTCTCCTTACCAAAAAAGATGTTCGTTCTCTCTCTAAGAAGATGTACTTATCTACCTGGGATAAACCATCCTTAGCCTGCTTATCCTCGAGAATTCCCTACGGAGAGAAGATAACCGAGGAGAAAATAAGGAAAATTGGGGAAGCGGAAAACTTCTTGAAGGATTTAGGAGTAAAACAACTCCGGGTAAGACATCATAGCAGTATAGCCAGAATTGAAGTAATGAGGGAAGATATGTTGAAACTTTTTAAAGAAAATTTAACCAATAGAATTGTTACCAAGTTTAAAGACCTGGGATATACTTATGTCACCCTCGATTTGCAGGGTTATCGTACGGGGAGCATGAACGAAGTTTTGCACGGAGAAAAGAAAGATGGAAAAAAGGTGGATTAAAAAATTATTAAAAGATGTAAAGTCAGGTACTCTGGAGGTAGAGGAGGCCCTGGAAAAGCTCAAGGGCTTTCCTTATCATGATCTTGGTTTCGCCAAGATTGACACTCAGCGGAATTTGCGAAAGGGGTTTCCCGAGGTGATCCTCTGTGAGGGGAAAGATATTCAGCAAATTGTCCAGATAGCCAAAAAAATGCACGAAAACAACCAAAAAATTATGGCTACCCGAGCAAACTTCAAGGTTTATCAGGCCATCAAAAAGGTCATACCCCAGGCCACCTATTACCGAAAAGCAAGGATAGTGGCGGTGGGAGAAAAAAGTGAAAAAGATGATACTCACATCATCCTGGTCGTTACCGGCGGCACAGCTGATATCTCTGTAGCAGAGGAGGCAAAGGTTACGGCAGAGCTAATGGGAAACGGTGTGGAGTGTCTTTATGATGTAGGTGTAGCCGGACTTCATCGTTTGATGGACAACCAGCAGGAACTTTTTGCTGCCAATGTCCTTATCGTGGTAGCTGGAATGGAGGGTGCCCTTCCCAGTGTGGTAGGGGGTCTGGTAGAAAAACCAGTAATAGCTGTGCCTACCAGTGTAGGATATGGAGCAAATTTTCAAGGTTTAAGCGCCCTTTTAGCCATGCTTAACAGCTGTGCTAATGGAATAGGGGTAGTAAACATCGATAATGGGTTTGGTGCGGGATATTTGGCTAGCTTAATCAATCAGATGAACAGGAGAAAAGATGAGAATTGCCTACTTTGACTGCTTTTCAGGTATAAGTGGTGATATGATCCTGGGTTCCTTAATTGACCTTGGCTTGATGGTTGAGGAATTGAAGGAAGATCTGGCAAAACTAAATCTTTCTGGTTATGAAATTAAAGTGAATAAGGTGGAAAAAAAGGGGATTTGGGGAACTAAATTCAATGTCAATATTTATGGCCAAAGCAAGAAGAGGAATTTAGATGATATTCTTCACATCTTGGAAAACAGCTGTTTAGAGAAGATGATTAAGGAAAAGAGTAAGAAAGTATTCTTAAAACTGGCCCAAGCAGAGTCCAGGATACATAATAAAAGTGTAGATGAAATTCATTTTCATGAGGTAGGAGCGACGGATGCTGTCATCGATATAGTAGGAGCAATGATTGGGATAAGGAAATTAAAGATAGAGAAGGTCTATTCCTCCAGCCTTCACTTAGGCACAGGCTTTGTTGAATGCGCTCATGGTAATTTGCCTGTTCCCGCTCCCGCTACTTTGGAACTTTTGAAGCGTGTTCCCATCTACTCTACAGGAATAAGGGATGAGTTGGTCACCCCGACCGGAGCAGCTGTTCTAACAAGTATCTGCCAGGACTTCGGAGAAATGCCTTCCATGAAACCAAGAAAAATTGGCTATGGGTCCGGAGCAAAAAATCTCTCCATACTCAACATGCTCAGGGTCATCATAGGTGATACTGAGCCTATCTATGAAGAGGATAGAGTTTTAATGCTGGAGACAAATATAGATAATATGAATCCAGAATTTTACGGATACATCATGGACCGCCTTCTGCAAAAAGGAGCTAAGGATGTCTTTCTTACTCCGGTCCATATGAAAAAAAACCGGCCAGGAATTTTGCTTAGCACCATCTCTTCCCTTGATAAAAGCAATGAGCTTCTGGAAACCATATTCAAAGAGACAACCACTCTGGGAGTGAGAATGACCGAGATAAAGAGAAAGAAGATGAAAAGGGAGGTTAAAACCATAAATACTTCTTGGGGAAAGCTAAGGGTTAAGTTGGAGATAATGGACGGAAAGGTGAGAGGAGTAACCCCTGAGTATGAGGATTGCAGGAAGGTGGCCAACGACTACGATCTTTCCCTTAAAGAGGTCTACGAGGAGGCCAAAAGAGAAGCCAGCTTAATTTTTCTAAATTCTTAACTCAACTTCCCGAAGGGAAATTGAGCATCATCTCCAAGAGCACCATATCATCTTGTTTGAATGACCAAAGATGTACCGAGAACACCGAATACATGTGCTGCCTCCGAGATCATGGGAGCACCATATACAAAAGTATAGCCAACAGAAAAGTCACCGAGGTCGCCTACAAATACATCTTCCGAGACGTTGTTTGGTGATCCAATTTCTAAGGTATTGTTGAAATACTCACGATATTGCTCATATTCTGACTTCAAAGCATACTTTATCTTTACATTTTATCCTGGATTATCCTTAGGGAAAAAACACAGGCCAGGGTTTTTGTTCTGGGAATTCAACCAGGACAATTTTACTGGGGAAGTGATTTGAGTCCTGAGGTGAGAGAGGGGATGAAAAAAGTTGGTGGATTCAATTTATCCTATCATCCTAATGAAAAAAAAAGAGGGTATTACCCGATTTCATATTCAGGTAAAAGGCATAGTTCAGGGAGTAGGCTTTCGCCCCTTTATATATAATTTAGCCCGAAACTTCTCATTATCAGGTTATGTTCTTAATAATACAAGAGGAGTTGATATAGAAGTTGAGGGGAAAAAAGAGAATTTAAAGCTATTTTTGAGGAATATTCACACCAAATCTCCACCCCTTGCTGTAATTGATAAGATGAGCTGGCAAGAGCTCTTTCCTGTGAAATACACCAGCTTTGAGATTAGATCAAGTCACAAGGAGGGAGATAAATTCCTTCCTATCTCACCTGATATCTCAATCTGTGATGATTGTGTAAAAGAATTACTTGATTCCCATGATAGACGTCATGGGTATCCTTTTATCAACTGCACAAACTGTGGTCCTCGCTTTACGATAATCAAGGACATTCCCTACGATCGTCAGCGCACAACTATGAGTGATTTTAAGATGTGCAAAGACTGCCAGTTAGAATACCATGATCCTTTTAATCGAAGATTTCACGCCCAGCCAAATTCCTGCTGGAAATGCGGTCCCCAGGTAAGGATACTTGATAAAAATGGCATTTTAGTTACATGCAAGGACCCTATTCACTTTGCTACCCATCTTATAAAAGAGGGAAAGATACTTGCAGTGAAAGGAATAGGAGGATACCACCTTGCCTGCGATGCGACAAAAAGTGAGGTAGTTACTCGACTAAGAGAAGGGAAAAATCGTATAGATAAACCCTTTGCTCTGATGATGCTGAGTGTCCAGCAGATAAAAAGATTCTGCAAGGTAACGTATGAGGAGGAGCGCCTTCTTCTATCCCCTCGCAGGCCAATTGTTCTTCTTGAACGAAAGGGGAGTTCTCTTCCAGAGAATATTGCCCCAAAAAATAAATATCTTGGCGTAATGCTTCCCTATACTCCTCTTCACTATCTTCTTTTAAACGAAGTGAAAATTCCTCTTATTATGACAAGCGGAAACATAAGTGAGGAGCCCATTGCCTACAAGGATGAGGATGCTCTTAATAGATTGGGCAAAATAGCCGATGTCTTTCTTGTTCATAACAGGAAGATTCAAGTGAGAGTGGATGATTCCGTAAGCAGGGTAGTGAAGAAAAAGCCGATGATCATTCGTAGAAGTCGTGGTTATGCCCCTCAGCCTATAAAGGTGGGGATTAACGCCAAAAAATGTGTATTAGCTGTAGGAGGACATTCGAAGAACACTTTTTGTTTTTTAAAGGGAAATGATGGTATTATCTCCCATCATATTGGTGATCTGGAAAATTTAGAGGCACTGTCAGCTTTTGAGGAAGGGGTAGAGCATTATAAAAAAATTTTTTATTGTCAACCTCAAGTTATAGCCTGCGATATGCATCCTAATTATGCCTCAACTAATTTTGCCCGAGAATATTCGAAGAAAAATTCTCTGCCATTAATCCCGGTTCAGCATCACCATGCTCATATAGTAAGCCTCATAGCTGAGAGAGGTTTAGATTTAAATAAAAAGTTTATAGGGGTAGCATTCGATGGAAGTGGTTTTGGTAGCGATGGCAATATCTGGGGAGGTGAGTTTTTAATTGTGAGCCAGGCTGAATTCAAACGGGCAGCTCATTTTAGATATGTTCATCTTCCAGGAGGAGAGGCGGCAATTAAGGAGCCATGGAGAATGGCTCTTTCGTATATTTACGAGGTCTATGGAGATAATTGCATTCCCATTACTTGCCAGATCTTGAAAAATTGGGTAAGATCTGAAAAGATTCATCTTGTGAAAAAATTAATTAAAAAGGGTATAAATTCTCCTCTTACCTCCTCAGTTGGTAGATTGTTTGATGCAGTAGCTACTATTCTCGGGGTAAGAGAAAGGATAAATCATGAAGGGCAGGCTGCTATTGAGCTTGAGATGCTATCTTTGAGAAAAAAGGATAGTGTGTATCCTTTTGAAATTACCGAGCAGGGGGATGGGTTTGTTGTTGATGCCAGACCCCTCATAGAAGCTATCCTGGTGGAAAATAAAAGAAAAGTTGAACCTCAAGTTATCGCTACCAGGTTCCACTGGAGTGTGAGCAGTATTATTTTAGATGTTTGTAAGATTTTACGGAAGCGCTGGGGTTTAAATCAGGTAGCCTTATCCGGTGGGGTATTCCAGAATACTCTACTGGTAAGACAGGTGGTATATCTTTTAACCTCATCTAACTTTGAGGTTTTTTTGCCTAAACTCCTTCCTCCGAATGACGGGGGAATTTCCTTAGGTCAGGCTGTTATTGCCCATTATCAAATCAAGGGGAAATAATCTATGTGTCTTGCAATTCCTGTTAAATTAGTATCAATTGAGGAGAATATTGGCTGGGTGGAAATAGGAGCTACCAGAAGAAAGGTAAGCCTTATCCTTCTTCCTGATGCAAAGATAGGTGATTATATTCTTATGCATGCCGGATTTGCTATAAGTAAAGTAGAGGAAGAGGAGGTCAAGAAACTCTTTGATCTTTTAAATCTTTAAAAAGGGCTTTCTTATGAAATACGTCTCAGAGTTCAGAGAGCAAAAACTAACAGAAAAAATTGCCTGGAAGATAGCAAAAATTGCCCATACCATAGATCGGGAAATAAAATTAATGCAGGTATGTGGAACTCATGGAATGGCTATTCTCCGATACGGAATAAAAGATATCCTTCCTCCAAATATAAAACTTATATCAGGCCCGGGCTGTCCTGTGTGTGTTACCCCTGATCAATATATAGATAAGGCAATTGCGTATGTGAGAAAAGGATTTGTAGTAATGAGTTTTGGAGATATGCTCAGGGTGCCTGGTTCAGAATCAACACTTTCCAGAGAAAAATCAAAAGGTGGAAAGGTAAAAGTAGTGTACTCCACTATGGAGGCTATTGAACTGGCCAAATCCTCGAGTGATACGTTCATTTTTTTAGGAATTGGTTTTGAAACAACAGCTCCTACAGTAGCATCTTCAATATCTATAGCTAAGAATGAGAAAATTAACAATTATATGGTTTTGCCAGGGAACAAACTTATTCCTCCGGCAATGAGAGCTCTTGTTGAAGACAAGGAGGTAAGAATAGATGGATTTATCTGCCCCGGGCATGTATCTGTTATTACCGGGAATAAGGTATATGAGTTTTTAGCTGAGGATTACCATATTCCTTGTGTGGTTACAGGATTTGAGCCGGTGGATATTTTGCTGGGGATAGATCTTTTACTTTTACAGATTCAAAAGGATGAACCTAAAGTTGAGAATGAATACACAAGAGTTGTGAATCCAGATGGAAATTTAATAGCTAAATCAATTGTGAACAGTGTGTTTGTTCCTGGGCCGTCTGAGTGGAGAGGGATGGGAATGATTGATAATAGTGGTCTTATGATAAGAAAGGAGTATTCAGATTACGATGCTGAGGTTCGCTATCCAGTTAAAGTTGCCTCATCAAGAGAAAATAAAGGTTGTCGATGTGGGGATATCCTGCGGGGTTTAATTGAGCCTTCGGATTGCCCACTATTTGGTAGTCCCTGCAGCCCTTCCAATCCTTTTGGACCTTGTATGGTCTCCATGGAAGGAAGTTGCAATAATTACTATCGTTTCGGGTCAAGATAATGAGCAATAAAAAATTTAGTAACAGTTTAGTTCTTCGTGTCTTGGTGGCTGAGTAGTAGTAAAATTTGAAGTTAGGAGCAATAAACCAGATGGAAGAGGTAATCAGATTAGCCTATGGAAATGGTGGAAAATTAACCCATCAACTCATAAGGGATGTTCTTTTTCCTTGTTTTAACAACCAATTTCTTGCCCCCCTGGATGATTCTGCGGTGATTAAGATTGATGATGCCAGGATAGCCTTTACAACGGATTCTTATGTTGTGAAACCTCTTTTTTTCCCGGGAGGGAATATAGGTAAATTGGCCGCCTCTGGAACTATCAATGATCTTGCAGTAATGGGAGCAAAGCCTGTTTTTATTTCCTGCGCATTAATCATAGAGGAGGGACTGTCCATATCGGATTTAAAGAAGATTATTTTCTCTATGCAAGATGAGGCGAGAAAAGTAGGGGTTACTATTGTAACCGGAGACACAAAGGTAGTTGAGAGGGGTAGTGCTGATGGTATATTTATCAATACAAGTGGAATAGGCATTATATCACCCCAGGTTCATCTGGGAATTGAACATATCAAAGCAGGTGATAAGATAATAGTGAATGGAACAGTTGGAGATCATTCTGTCGCTATTCTGTCTCAACGGGAGGAACTTGGATTTGACGCATCCCTTGAAAGTGATTGTGCCCCTATTTATGATCTTATCAGTACGCTTAAGGATAGCTGGGGTAGTATTAAATTTATGAGGGATCCAACCCGAGGAGGAGTTGCTGGTGTATTAAATGAGGTTACACAGGATCAAAGTTTTGGTATAGAACTGTGTGAAAAGAGTATTCCCTTTCGAGAAGAAACACTCATCGTATGTGAACTTTTGGGTCTTGATCCTCTATATCTTGCCAATGAGGGGAAAGTCATTTTATTTGTTGATGCAAAAAGGGCAGAGGATATCCTTACTATTTTTAAAAATCATCCCCTGGGAAAAGAATCAAACATTATAGGAGAAGTGGTCGCTGAACCAAAGGGAAGGGTTTATCTTCTTACTACCATAGGGACAAGGAGGATAATTGATACATTAGTAGAGGATCAATTACCTCGAATATGTTAGAGGGTTATAGTTGCTAATCTTATGGACAAATATCCACTCAATTAGCTTGCGGTGAACGGAGACTATAAACTCCCGCCAACCCTAATACCTTCAAGTTTATTGCACCAACTATGTCCGTATTCTCTTCAAAAGCACACCTGGTGGACTTAAACTTATCAGCATTACGATTTCTCCTGTCAATGTTGCCACAAATCGGGCATCTTTGCGAGGTTTTATAGGGACTTTTGAATTCAATGCGGGTCCCCTTTTCCTCACAAATTTGCCTTAAACGATTTATGACCCTGGCATAATGCCAAAAAGACAAGAGCCTAGTTAAAAAAACAATTATCATTTGGATACAAAGAAATCAAGGCCTTACCTGATTTCTTAAATCGAAATGCCCAACTATAGTTTTTCCCATAAAAAGCGTATTCACCGTTCGATCTATAGTGCATCTTTATGAAATCGAGCAGCTTTGTCCATAATATTTTCTTTGTTTCAAGCGCGTTAAAAATTTCATTTTCCGTCGGTTTGTGTGATTTATCAGTAAATACACCTTTACTCATATCGCTCTCCCAACTAAACCTGATTTTATTTGTTTTTTAAGCTCTCACGTATTTCGATCAAAACATCTCTATTCTTATAGGGTCGCAGAAAATTATTATAGTCATTTTCCGAGATATTTTTGTGCTTTTTTATTGCTCCTTCTATAATATCCATGTCGTGTTTCAATAAATCACAAATTAAATCAGCACAATGTCCACAGTTTTCAATGTTTTTTTCTAAAACACACTTTCGAATTGGACACCCTTTTCTTGTATGGTGTCCTTCACACAAGCAACCTACACACTCGATTTCTTCAACGGGATACTTATACCCACGACCGTTTGAATGGTATTTGAACCAGCCATTAGCAATTGCATGCTTGTCGAATTTATCAACATTTTTCCGGTAAGCAGGACACAAATCACACCTATTTCCACATTTTGCTATCATTTTTTCTATAAAATTGCCTCCTTTAACAAATCCATTTTATCTGAATTCTAATATTGAGTGGGCATGGTATTTCGCCTAACGTTTCGCGGATACCCGAAGTTGTGACCGAAGGGAGCAATTTGGGTGAAGCGACCAACGGAAGCGAAACCGGGTAGCCGCTGTTGTGCGATGGAGCGAGCCATTATTTTTCAGCAATAACCAGCATCTCAAAATCTTCCGTTGTAAGTTTATCATTTCTTGAAAAGGCTCCAAGTTTTGCTCCATAAATATCAATCTTTTTAAAGCCGAGTGTTTTTAATAACCATGTAATTTCAGATGGCACATAATATCTTTCATTACATTCCAATTCCTTTTTATCCCCAAAATCATCTTCTACTGTTGTAATATTGTAATCTCGGAAAGTCATTAAATCAAAAGTATTACTTTTATAGGTCGTATTTCCCTCTTTCGTTGTTGATGCGCAAAATGCTTCAACTGAATGATATAATGGAAATAATCCATTAAGTGTTGTAAAAATTAGCTTGCCAGGATCCTTTAATGACTTAGCAACATTTTTTAAAATCTCAAAATTCATTTCATCTGTTTCCATCAAAGGAAATGCTCCTTCACAAAGCATTATTGCCAAATCAAATTCATTCTTAAATGGGAATTTCCTTGCATCATGTTTCTGAAAATCAATTTGCAGGTTTTGAGCTTTTGCTTTTTCTTTTGCTCGCTCCAGTTGTGATTCTGACAAATCAATTCCTATAACCTTGTATCCCCTTTTTGTTAATTCAATCGAATGTCTACCTGTTCCACATCCGATATCAATTATTTTTAGCGACTTATTAAAATCAATTTCTTTTTCAATGAAATCACACTCGCCAATTGTTCCCTGTGTAAAATTTTCATTATCATACTTTTTGCCATAATTCTCAAATAGAGATTCATACCACTGTTTCATATTGATTTCTCCCTTTTGGCTCGTTCTTTCGCACAACGTGTTTGGCATATCTGAACTTTGCGTTAGCAAAGTTAGGTGAAACGAAGTATAGCCAGATATGCCATGTTATACGCAGTTTTGCCTATATTCCTAAAATAACCTTGAGGGACTTTGCGACTTTATCCATATAATGTTCATCAAGACTACCAAGTTTCTTGACTAAGCGCCTCTTATCAATTACGCGTATTTGCTCACATAGTAAAACAGAATCTTGTTTCAATCCCCCGACTCCTTTCGGGATTTTAGTATGAGATGGTAAGATTTCCTCTCTTATTTTGGTCGTAAACGGAATTATTATCGTATGAGGACTTACTTTATTTGCCTTGTCAATCTGTATTATCAAAACAGGTCTTATCCCTGCTTGTTCTGTCCCCACAACTGGATTTAGGTCAGCAAGGAATACATCGCCTCTCGTTATTTCCATTTTATCCTTCCTTTTGCAAGCATGTCTTCATAACTTGTAAGCCCTTCTAAATAATCTCCAAAATCAGATTCTCCGATTTTCTCTTGATTCTTTTTTAACCATTCCCACATGTCTTTCTTTCTCTCTCTTTGGATTTTCAAAAAGTCAATGAAATCGTTCACTTCCTCTAAAATATTTTCTGGAAGGGTTTTTACTTTCTCTATTACACCTTCTTTGGTTAACATTTTACTCACCTCCTTAATCTTTTCATTTTACTGCCTTAAAATGTGGCGCAAAATTGCGTCTAACGTTTTGCGTGTTTGCGAAGTGCCAAAGGTATTTTGGTGAACGTAAGCGAACCGCAAACACGCTGTTATATGAAGTTTGGCTCGGCGCTAATTTCATCTTTCCCTTTCCTTTTTAAGCACTACTTCTCCGAGCTTATTCGGGTCTACTTCGTAAATATCAAATTCGGCAATGTTCTTATCTGTTATTCCTATTTGATATTCTATACCTCCTCTATGTTGAGGGCTGTAGTATTTATTTTCCTTAACCTCTTTGCTGCATAACACCCAATATACAATTTTATCTACCCAAACCCCTATAAAGATGAACACATCGGCCATATCCGCTTTGATCTGCTGGAAGTTCATCCATAAAGGTTCCCTTGATTTATATCTTAAAGCTTTTGCAACTATGTTTCCTCTTTTCTTTGTATTTATCGCACGACATGCCTTGACCTCAACTTTAACTCCATCTATCCACAGGTCATATTGTCCGTCATAATCAGAATCAAGATATTTGTTAGGTTTCTTAAATCTATTGTCTAAATCCATAATGTGTTCATGCCACATTTCACCAAATATGCGAGGAGCAAGACCATATAGCTCAACGTATGGATTAGATGAAACATAATCTTTTCTTAATTTTCCATATTGCTTAAATGTTATAACCCTCTTATCAAGCAAAAACATCAACATATACTCGTATTCATTGAAGGGGAATACTGATATTAAACTTTTCAATCTAGCTTTCAAAAGTTGCTGATTTTTAGAACCTAAAGAATGAGATAGTGCTTCCAAATGTTCTCTTAACTGGTTCAAGTCCATTTCATCTTCTCCTTTGGGCCTTCTATTTCTGGAAAAGGATTTCTCCATTGCCATCCCATTCGGCCTGTTTTCCTATAAAGTTCTAATCTTCTTATACTAATTTCTGCAAAAATGGGGTCTATATCAAATGTAAAAACTTTCCTATCAAGTTTTTCCCCTGCAATAAGCGTTGTTCCTGAATGGGCAAAGAAGTCCACAACGAGGTTTTCTTTTTCACTACTAGTTAAAATCAGCCTTTCAATTGCTTTTAAAGGTTTTTGAGCATAGCATCCCGGTACATTTTCTTCTAAACGATAAAAAACTTGCTGAATATCTACCCACACATTTCCAGGTCTTATAGTATTTGATTTACTACGTTCCAGATTCTCTGTTAGTTTGCCATTTACCACTTTATAGTAGCCCCTTAAAATCTTTGGAATATCAGTATAAACTACTCTAAATTTTGGATTTCCTTTGACATAATGTAATAGTTCTTGTCTCACCCACATCCAGTTTTTTTGAGTTCCGTATCCCCTCTGATTCCTTAAAGTAATAAAGTTTTTGGGCTTTAGCTCTTCTAATTCTCTCATCATAATCATAAAATCCGGGAGGGGTTGGAAATTGTCTTTGTAATCGGCTCCTATCCATATATACAGATTAGTATCTTTATCCATTACTTCTATAGCATTTTTAATCCATTTTTCTGAGAAATCCAGATAATCTTGTAGACCTATCTTAAATAAATTATCTGTACTTGCATTCCCTACCGCAAGATTATAAGGTGGGTCATTTATAATAAGTTTAGTCTTTTCATCTTCCATTATTTTTTTAACATCTTCAATCGTTGTGGCATCAAGCACACCTACTTTGTGTCCTTTGATAGGATCTTCCCATATTTCACCATATTTTAATCTACAAAGTGGCAATATTCTCTTTTTCAATTTACCATGTAAATCCAAACGTTGAAGATTCTCAGTAGTTTTCCCCTTACTTTCACCTTTTTTAGCAAGTCCTAACTCAGGAAATAGTTCTAAATTTTGTGCTTCTCTTATTTTCATAAAAATTTAGGCAAAGAAACCACGTCCTTTAGGACGTGGAGGAATTGCCTCTCCTTCTTTCTATAAGTAATGTTCCAGCACTCTCGATGAGAGTAAGTTCTTTTACTTTTGCACAAGCATATACTTTTGTTCCATCAATTTTTCTTAGATCGAAGTATCCTGATTTCCTTCTACCAAAAATAAAACATTCGATACCCCTCCATAGTACCTTATCATATCTTTGAAAACCCTGTATCAATCTCTTAGCAGTATTTCTGACATGACTTCTAATACCCTTAAACAGCTTTCGGTTACATTTTCTAACCTGTTGAATTAAATATTCAGTAGTTCTTGCCTGTATTGTTCCACCAGCTATAACAAAAGCATCGTTGATATGG